>JAYVVR010000253.1:0-4280 GCA_043786835.1 Armatimonadota bacterium
TTGCTTTGCACCTCGGCCACTCTTGCTGTTCCTTCGGCTGTTTTTCTACGTCCTCGTGCAGAACAAAGATAATAAATAGCAATGCAGAGCAGTGTAAACCACGTCAATGCACTGCCGCCTCTCGGATTTTTCAGGTTTTCGACTTCACTCGCCCACATCTGCTGACCACAAAAGAAGAGAGCAGCATTCCCCCGCATCAAACTCAAATGATATATTCGGCGTGGAACATTGCCGTGTCGCCGGGCAATGATATATCGAACGGCACTATGAAGAAAGAAGAAGATCGCAAGCCAGGCGACCATACCGCCTATTGGATGGTTAGGATCAGTAAGCATTAAGTCGCTTTGCCATATAAGCTATGGTGTATCCTTGGTTTTACCGCCCCGAATTCACACCCTTGGTGCTGCCCGGCGTGAGATGCGGCGGCACGGCATGAGAGACGACACCGACTTCCAGCTCGGCTTGGGCTTCCAATGCATCAATCGCCGCGCCGATATAAGCAGCCCAGTAGCGCTGGTCTTCTTCGCTTTTCGCATCGGCGGGAATGTAAATCGGGTCGCCGTAGAGCCAGACGACGCGGGAAAACGGGTGCGGGATTAAATAATGGTCCCAGGAGCGCCGCGACAGCTTACGCGGGTACGCACTGATGCCTGTCGGGATAATCGGGGAGCCTGACTTCTGAGCGAGAAAAATCGCGCCCGGCTGGACCACATGGCTTGGACCGCGCGGACCATCGGGAGTGAACGCGAGTGTTGCGCCGCGCTTAAGCTGCTTTGTGACAGTCAGCGCCGCTTGAACTGCGCCGCGTGAAGACGTTGACCCGCGCGCGGTCTGCCAGCCGAAGCGCCCAAAGATTTGGTTCTGGTACTCGCCATCCCGCGACGTTGAGATAATCGCCCAGTAACCTCGGTTCCGAAAGTGGGCAATCGGCAGCATGGTCCGCCCGTGCCAGGTCACGAGAATGACGCCGACTCCGGACTCTTGCAGAGCCTGGACACGCTCGTCTCCGACAATCCGCACCCGCAGCGTCAGTATCAGCAGACGGACAAACCAATAAACCAGAAATGAGACGACACGGTATTTCATGGCGTTAGGCGAAACTCTTAGTGTTCGATCAGCCCGGCAGCGCAGCCGCCGGGACCAGGCTAAAATCCTGAGCGCCGTCCTCGATATCTGGGTCGCCAGGCCTTTCCCACGGGTACTTTTGCTCATGAAACCGCTCGTACAGGTGCCGGTAATGGCCGTCCGGCAGCCGCATAAGCGCGTCATGGGTGCCGCTTTCAACAATCGCGCCGGCCTGCATCACCAGAATCTTGTGCGCGTTCCGAATAGTGGACAGCCGGTGGGCGATAACGAGCGTTGTCCGGCCGCGCATCAGCGTTTCCAGAGCTTCCTGAACAATCTTTTCGGACTCGGCGTCAAGCGAGGACGTTGCTTCGTCGAGTATCAGAATACGCGGGTCTTTCAAAAGCGCACGGGCAATCGAGACGCGCTGACGCTCACCACCGGACAACTGCTTGCCGCGCTCACCGACGACAGTTTGATACCCATTCGGCATCTTGGCATGGTCGGAGATGAACGAGTGGGCGTTAGCGGCACGGGACGCCGCTTCAATCATCGCATCGGTCGCGAGCGGGTTGCCGTAGGCGATGTTGTCCCGGATGGTACCACCGAACAGCACGGTTTCCTGCGGCACAATGCCGATCTGACGGCGCAGCGACGCCAGCGTCACTGTGCGAATATCGTGGCCGTCCACTTTGATGCTGCCGGAGTGCGGGTCGTAAAAGCGCGGAATTAAGTCTGCCAGCGTTGACTTGCCCGCGCCCGACATCCCGACGACGGCAACCACTTCGCCGGGGTTCATGGTAAACGAGACATCGCGCAGCACCGGCGTTTCGGCATTGTACGCGAATGCCACATGGTCAAACTCAACTTTACCCGCAACTTCATGCAGCGTTTCGGCGTTCGGCACATCCTGAATTTCCGATTCGACATTCAGCACCCGGTCGAAGATGCGTCCGGATCCCGCCTGGATTTGCTCCCAGAGGACTTTAACGTTGCCAAGCGAGCTGACGCCGTTCGCGATCTTGTTGAGCAGGTAAATAAAGGACGCAAGCTGCCCAATTGTCAGTGCATGGGTAATCACTTCATGACCGGCCACCCAAAGCGCGAGCGCAATGCCGATCGCCCCGATCAGATCCGTGACCGGCTTGATTTTCGCGCCCTGCCGGACCGTAGACATCGCCCGCTGCTTGGCTTCCTGGTTTTCAGCGTCGAAGCGCCTGACTTCCTGCTGCTCCGCCGAAAACGACTGGATAATGCGGATTCCGCTCAGGGTTTCCTCCATGATCGAGTTGACATCCGCCAGCTTGTCCTGTGTGCGCATCGTCATACTTCGAATCAGCCGGGTCAGCCGCTCGATGGTCAGCGCCATCAGCGGGACAACAATGAGGGCAGCAAGAGACAGTTTCCAGTCAATTTTAAAAATGTAAATGATGCTGCCGATGACAATCAGCGGAGCCGATGCGACATCTTTGAGACCCGTCAGCACCCCTTGCAAAAGAGGCACGTCGTTGTTGATTGTCGACATCAATGCGCCGGTGCGCTGCTGATTGAAAAAGCTTAGCGACAGTCCCTGAAGGTGGCGGTAAATATCCCCACGCAGCCGAACGCCGAGGCGCTGCCCAGCTTCCGCGAACCAGACGGTATCCGCGTAGCTGAACGCCGCCCGAACTGCGTACAGGGCGACAAGTGAGCCGCAGACTTTATAGAGGGCCGAAACCGCGATAGTGGTCGTCGCCTCCGACCCGACCGAAGCGGTCGTCGTATCAAAAAACAGCTTCAGCAGGTAGGGAATCGCCAGGTCAACTAGCCCTGCGATCTGCGCGGCAACAAGCGCCCCCCAAAAGTACCGCTGATCGGGCTTGATGTAGGACCAAAGCCGCCCGAAAACATCGCGTGAATTGCTCATGTTTGGTGGTGTCTCAATCAGTGAATCACAAAGCGCAAAGAAAGCAGCAGAACGAAAATCAGCGCGAACAGCGCAGAAGTCTGCTCCCTATTTTTGAGTGACTGCGCCCAGGTAAAACCGCCTGTGCCGGTCGTGCGCGGCCACGGCGACGGCAGCAGGCGCGGGACACGCTTCACATAGTCGAGATACGGCTGGCCGAACTTTTGGGTCAAAAACTTTTCTTCGTACAAAATCGCTGCCAGATGAAACACCAAGAACAGCGCGACGGTGAACAAGACGCCCCAAGCACCGAGGCCGGACACCAGGCCGTAGCCGACGGCAAGCAGCAGCGAGCCGAAATAGAGTGGGTTTCGGACATGGGCATACGGGCCGCCGGTCGCAATGACGGAGTCCTTTGCGATATACCCCGCTGACCAGAAGCGGACAATCTCGCCTAGCACGACAAAGCCGATCCCGACACCGTAAGTCGCCCAGCCGCCATCGTTTCGGCGGAAGACAAGCGACAGTGCCAGCAGCAGCAGTGGAATGAGCCAGGTAAAGACCGTCCGGCGGCGCACGAGAAACGGCGGCTTCAGGGCCGGGGCCGGGCTGTTCGGCGATAAGTTGTTGTTGGTATCAATCATGGTTACTTAAACAGAGTTACTTAAACAAAGTTACTTGAACAGAGTTACTTGGGAGCGGATTGTTATTGATTCCGTTGTCAGGTTCCCGCCACGCGGTTGGCCACAGGCCCCTAGACTTGCCATTCATGGCGGGGACCTCGTGGCGGGAACCTGATGACGAGACGCCTACGGCACTGTCGCCTGCTGACCCTCGATCAAATCCAGCAGCAATGCTGCCGCGCGGTTCACGCCGCCCGGCTCGCCGAGGCTCTTCGGAACTAGGTCGGCCAGGCGCTCTTTTAGCGCGAGAATGCGGGCCGGTTCAATTAGCAAATCTACCGACAGCTCAGCGATCGCATCGGCGCTGGCTTCCTCGCCGATCAGTTCCGTAAAGACGCGCTCGCCGGCCAGAATGTTCGGCATCCCGATATGAACGATTTGGAGGCTGCGCTTTCGCAGGAACCACTCGAAAGCCATTGTCTTTGGGCCATTATACACAATAACCATCGGCTTCCGCAGGATCATGGCTTCGAGTGTCGCCGTCCCAGCTTTTGTCAGCACCAAATCGGAGCGCGATAACACATCCCATGTGACCCCTTCGCAAAGAACCAGAGGCGCAAGATTGAAGTTTTTTGCTGGACTTCTCGCGGGCGGCTTCTCGGAGCCCGAAACAACAAAGCCTTCATTGGTCACAAGCCGCGGCGATG
>JAYVVR010000254.1:0-4280 GCA_043786835.1 Armatimonadota bacterium
CACCCGACGGAGCAACTGCACCCGACGGACGAAGATTGGGACAATAATCACGGTCTTTCCCTGCACTCGCGCAGGCGGCTACTGGGCGCTTTGCCCCACAGCCGAGCAATTGATTACCATGGCTCTTGATTACCATGACTCTTTGCTCCCCCGCCGCTACTCAATCAGTGCTGCTGCGCTTTTGTCCAAATACAGCTTGACGTTCGGATGAGTACGGAGAAAAGATGCCGGCACTGCTTCTGTTTCCTCGCCGTGAAATGCCGCTGCAACAATTGCGGCTTTTGCCGAACCCCTTGCCATGACCATAATTTCCCGCGCATCTAGAATCGTTCCAATACCCATCGAAACCGCTTGAAAGGGGACAAGGTGGAGACCACCGAATGAAGATGCGGCATCTTCGCGCGTGAGCGGGTCAAGCGAAACCAGACGGGTTCGCGAGTTTCGCAGGCTGCCCGGCTCATTGAAACCGATATGCCCGGTACGCCCGATCCCGAGAAGCTGCAGATCAATCCCGCCGGCCTCGGCAATCAGCGCTTCATAGTCCCGGCAATGCGAAGCAATCTGCTCCGGCGTTCCAGCGGTGCCATCGGGGACAAACCAGCGCGGGCAGTTGACATGCTGAAACAAATACGTCTGCATGAACGCAGAGTACGAGTGCGGCGATTCGACGGCCATCGGATAGTACTCGTCCAAATTAAAGCAGGTGACATTGGAAAAGTCTAAATCGCCCTGATGGTGCCGCTGAACGAGCCGCGCATAGACACCAAGCGGCGTTGAACCGGTGGCAAGGCCCAGCACTGCGTCCGGCTTCGTGTCAACAAGCGCGGCAATACGGGCCGCAACCAGATCACAAACACCGTCATAGTCGGAAGCAATCTCAAATACAGTCATCGTGATTAATTTTTACTGCCGGTAGTGGCGATGCCGCTGACAAATGTTTTCTGCGTAAAGAAGAACAAAATAACAATCGGCACGATAAAGATCGTCGAATCGGCCATCAGCGACGCCCACTCCCCGCCGTGCGTGGACAGAAGCTGCTGTAAGCCGTAAGCCAGAGTATATCGAGTTGGGTCGTTAATATACAAGAGAGGGCCAAGAAAATCGTTCCACGTCGCCAAAAACTGAAACAAGGCACAGGTTGCAAGCGCGGGTTTCGCCAGCGGCAGCATAATCTGCCAGAAGATGCGCCACTCGCTCGCCCCATCCAGCCGGGCCGCTTCCGCCAGCTCGTCCGGCAGCCGGCGAAAGAACTGGGTCAGTAAGAAAATGTAAAACGGTACCCCGCAGAACGCCGGCACGATCAGCGGCAGGTAGGTCCCATACCAGTGCAGCCAGCGAAAGAGCGCGAAAACCGGCACCATCGTCACCTGTGCGGGCAGGGCGATAGTCGCGATCATCAAAAGAAATAGCGGCGTTTTACCCTTGAACTCCAGCCGCCCGAAGCCGTAAGCGACCACCGCGCTCGACAGCACCCCGCCGACGACGGTGAATAAGCAGAGCAAAAGTGTATTGTCGAGATACAGGGCGAATGGGACCGCTTGGAGCGCTTTCGGGTAATTCGACCACTGGGCTGGGTGCGGCAGGACGCTGGTGAGGGTCAGCGCCCCCGTCTTCGCGTAGATCTGTGTCTGGGGCTTCAGCGACGTGGCAACCATCCATAAAAGCGGCAGCAGCGCCGGTAGGCACAAAAAAAGCAGCGCCAGATGCGCGGCCAGGCTCTGTCCCGGCGATAGCCCCGACAGCCGCTTCCGGGTCGCTCCCAGAGCTTGGCGGTGGCTCCTTGGCATTGCTTTTGTTATTGGCTCATTGATCATAGCCTAGTCCCTTCCGCCGCGCCCGTTCCCGCGCCGTATCCGTTTCCAATTTCCCCAGCGCCTGCGCCGGGGTCAGCTCCCCCCGCGATGCCAAATCATCTATCGCACTAATCCGATCCAGCAGAAAAAGCTGGTACGCGACCGGCGGCGTCGTTTCAATATTCGGGCTGGCAGCGAGCTTCACAAACGTCTTGAACTGCGGGTACTTTTGCAGGTACGCCTGGTAGTCAGGAGACGCCGCCATCGCCGGGGAGGTCGGGACCCAGCTAAAGAGGGTCGTATATTTGGCGGCCTTTTGCGGATTATCCAGCCCCGACCAGAATTTGATAAATGCCCAGGCCCCTTCAGAATGCTTCGCGCCCGTCGGAATAGTCAAAAAGCCGGTGTTCGAGAAGCTTGCCAGTGGCTTGCCGCCTGCCGGCGGCGGCAGGGGTGCGACCCGGTACTCTAAACTCGGCGCGAACTCCGAGAGTTGCTTGACCCGCCATTCACCGTCGAGCGCAACCGAAAACGAGCCGTCGATAAACGGCCAGTCAGACCCATTCTGTGATTTTAGTCCCGAGTTGAAGCGCCGGACTTTGTCCAGGCCAAGTGCCTTGCTGGTGTCTACGAGATAGGACATCGCCCGCAGGTTCTCCGGCGTGTTCAGCGCAGCTTCCCCGGTAGACGAGTTGTAAAAGCTGCCGCCGAATGACGGCACATAATTGATGAATGTCTGCGGCAGAAAGCCGAGCCGCGTGTACCGGCCTGCACTGTCCATCTGGTCGAGCTTCCGCCCCGCCGCCGTCAGCGACTCCAGCGTTGTGGGGAAATGGTTCGGGTCCAGCCCGGCGGCCCGGAACTGATCGGGCCGATAGTAGCATGCGTACACATCGGCGTTTATCACCAGACCATATAAATGGCCTTTGTACCAGCCGTTCTGATGAACAAACGGATAGGTTTTCGTCAGAAAAAACTGCTTCTCGGCAGGGGTCATGCGGGTATCGAGCGGCGACAGCACGCCTTCCTGAGACCAGGTCGAGATCGCCTGTGTCCATTGGGCCATGACGTCCGGCGGGTCGCCGCCGGCGACCGACATCAGCAGCTTTTGGTCGGCGGACGCATACGGCACCTGCAAAGGGATCACGACATACTTGGTCTGGCTGGCGTTGAAGTCCGCGACAACCTGTTCCATTTTCGGCTGCCACTGCCCGCTCCACATATGCCAGTAGTAGACTGAAATACGCGTCTCGGCGGCAGGCGGACGTGCGGCGGCCAGCATCCGCGCCCGCGTCGTCAGCACAAGGCCAAGCGCGGCGACGGCGGCCAGGACGCCGAGCCAGCGAAGAATTCTAGTAGAGAGTGGTGTTTTGTCGTCTTGCATGATTGTTTTTCAAGTTAAGGAGCGTGAAAGAGCGTCGCAATTCATTGCCACGCTCTCTATTCCTACGCCTTCCAGCCCCACTCGTCTCCCCTACCCTTCGTAGTGCACCCAGCGCTTTTGGGTCAAAAACAGCGCTCCGGTCACAGCCATGATAATCAAAAACAGCACCCAGGCCATTGCGCTTGCGAGGCCCATATCCAAATACCGCCAGGCCCGTTCGAACAAATAAAGCGCATAGAAATGCGTGCTGTCTTCCGGCCCACCCTGGGTCATGATATACGCTTCGGTGAAGTACTGAAAGACGCCGATGAGGCCCATCACGAGGTTAAAGAAGATCACCGGGGTCAGCATCGGCAAAGTCACATGGCGCAGGGCCTGAAGCCCCGAGGCCCCGTCAATCGTCGCCGCTTCGTACAGATGCTTTGGAATGTCTTTCAGCCCCGCCAAATAAATCACCATGCTCCCGCCGACCGCCCACAGCGACAGCAAAACGAGGCTCGGCAGCGCCCAGGTCGGCGATTGCAGCCACTCCGGTCCCGAAACGCCAACGGCATTCAGCAGGCGGTTGACCAGGCCGATTTCGGGGTTGAACAGCCACAAAAAGACCACCGAGGTCGCGACTGTCGGCAGGATGGACGGCAGGAAAAAGATCGTTCGGTAGACGCCCATCCCGCGCAGGTTCAAGTTCAGCAGCAGCGCCAGTGTCACGCCGAAGATGACCCCAAGCGGCACGGCAACAAGTGCGAACTCGAAGGTTACCGCCAGCGACTTCCAAAAGAGCGCGTCGTTGGTCAGCAGCGTTTTGTAGTTCGCTCCGCCGACCCAGACCGGCTTTGTGACAATGTCGTAGCGCGTGAACGATAGATAGGCGCTGCTAAGAAACGGGTAAACGGTAAACGCCAGAAACCCGAGCAGCCAGGGCGCAATAAACAGGTAACCCGTCAAGCTTTTTTTCATGAAGGGCTTCTTCTACTTGTGCGCCAGCGCCGCCAGCTCGCCGGTCCAGTACCGGCCGTCGGGCAGGGTATCCCACGGATTCGGCAGATCATCGGGCGTCACATACACCCAGCCGGCGTTCCGCTGCTTGCTGAGGGCGACCGCCT
>JAYVVR010000255.1:0-4263 GCA_043786835.1 Armatimonadota bacterium
TCGGTGTAGCCCTGCGCCTTGAGCTGCTCCACGGCAAACTGGGCGAGGCCGGGGGTTATCGTGCCGTTTTTGATAGTCACAGGAACAAGCGAGCGAGCCGCAGTTTGATCGCCTTTCACCAGCCAGCTTGCGTAGGCATGAGCGACTTCAGGCCTAATGGCGTAGTCCCATGCCCCGCCCGGCCCGCGAAAGTCATCGCCAGGAATGGACGCAGTTTGGATACTGCTCTGCTGGACACCCTTGAAAATGGCGGCAATGTCGAGTATCTGCTGGCGCGTAAAGTCGGTACGGATTGTAGACATCGCAACATCGGCAAGCTGGGGGGCCTGGGTGACATTGGCGAAGCTTTTGGCTTTGTCCACCATCGCCCGCATCAAAATATGCTGGCGGTACATCCGGCGCTCGTCGCCATCTTCCGCTGTTGGATGCTTCCCGGCATCCGGGTGACGGTACCGAGCAAAGCTGACCGCACGGTTGCCGTCCAAATGCTGCTGCCCCGGTGTGAGATCAATCGAAAGATGGCCCCATTTGTCGTGGTAGTGCATTGGGTGTTCGACATCCACGTCCACACCGCCGAGCGCATCCACCATTTTCTTCGTGGCATCTATGTTCAGCACCAAATAATGGGTGGCATTGATACCGAGAAACTCGTTGACTGTTGCCACTGTCCGGGCCGGGCCGCCGGTAGCATACGCCGCATTAATCTTTGTGTGCGTGTTCGTGCCGGCGATGTGCGTGTAAGTATCGCGCGGGATAGACAGCATGGTCGCCTCTTTGGTATTGAGATCCAGCGTCATCACAAACAGCGTGTCGGTCCGGGACTGGGATGTGTAAACGACATCGCTGTCCGTCCAGCTGTCGTCAATCCCCATGCAGACGATAGTGAGCTTGTCTTCACCGGGAAAACCGTCTTTCGGCGAAAACGCAGCCTCCCCGACATCATGCCAGGCACGACTCATGCTGACATTCCCATTTTTGTCCCGCATGATTTTGCTGAAGGTCCGCAGCAGAACGCCGCCAGCAACTGCCAGGACAAATAGGACGGAAAAGACCGACCACAGCGCGATTTTCTTGCCTTTGCTCATAATTTTGCTTTTGCCGCTATGCGAGGAAAGCGAGGAAGTGAACTTCTCTCGCTGAAAATAACGTCCTTCGGACGAAGAAACTCTACAATCACCAATCTTTCGTCCAAAGGACGACTTTTCCAGCGAGAGAAGTTTACTTCCTCACTTCCCTGGCCCTTTTACTCCACCATGAAAAGCTCAAGCCCGCGCTCCGAACGCGCCGGCAGCATTTCGCCGGTGAAGCCCCACAAATGCGACTTGACGGCCTCGACTTTGACAAGCTGCCCTTGCAAATCACGCGGCGAGGGGAAATTGATGGTTTTGCCCTGCCGGTTCAGCCCTGTCCACTTCAGAGGGTCTTTCGGAGAGCGGCGCTCGACCAGCACTTCGTAGACGTTTCCGACCTGGCTTTTGTTGCGGTCCAAAGTGATCTCGTTTTGCAGCGCAATCAGCGCGTTTAGGCGTTCCATCTTAACGGTTTCGGGGATTTGATTTTCCAGCACTGCTGCTTTTGTTCCCTCACGCGGCGAGTAGGCAAACATAAACGCCGCATCGTAGCGAGTTTCGGCGACAAAACGCATCGTGTTCTCGTATTCCTCGTCGGTTTCGCCAGGAAAGCCGAGCATGAGGTCCGTCGTCAGGCCGACATCGGGAACGGCAGAGCGCAGGCGTCCGACAATGTCTTTGTATTGGTCGAGCGTATAGCCCCGGCCCATGCGCTTCAGTAGGTTATCGTCGCCGACCTGAACGGGCATATGCACCTGCTCGCAGACTTTCGGCAGATAGGTAATCGCGTCAATCACGTCCTGGTGAAAATCTTTCGGGTATGGGGACGTGTACCGGATGCGCTCGATCCCTTCAATCGCGTTCAGTCGTTCCAATAAATGCGCGAACGTACACGGGTCGTCCAGAAACTTGCCGTAAGAGTTCACCGTCTGCCCAAGAAGCGTCACTTCTTTCGTGCCAAGTGACGCCAGCCGCTCCACTTCCAGCACGATTTCGTCGGCGGGCCGGGAACGCTCTTTGCCGCGCGTGATCGGGACAATGCAGAACGCGCAAAACTTGTCGCAGCCATAGGAAATCGAGACAAACGACTTTAGCTTCGGCATCAGCCCTGTCAGCACCCGTTCCGGCGTTTCTTTCGCCGACCGATCTTTGCGGGACGGTAGCTCGGTTTCAACGAGTGTCACCCGGTCCCGGATAGACGCCGTTCGCTCCGACCGTACCCGGTCAACAAGCGCCGAAACCCGGTCAATCTGGCCGGTGCCGACGACGAGGTCCACATAGGGGGCACGGCGGCGGATTTCCGGGGCTTCTTTCTGGGCCATGCAGCCGCAGACCCCGATCACAAGCTCCGGGTTTAGGAGTTTCAGTTCCCGAAGTTCTCCAAGCTTGCTGTAGACTTTGCGCTCGGGTTTCGCCCGGACCGAGCAGGTATTCAACAAAATGACTGACGCGTCTTCCACCCGTTCGGCCTTCGTGTAGCCCTGGTTTTCCAGCATCGCCGCCATCTGCTGCGAGTCGTCCTCGTTCATCTGGCATCCCCAAGTCAGCACTGCGTACCCGCCGCGCTTGGCAGCCGGCACGAGGTCAGAGATTTGGGTTGGGACAGTTTCGCTTACAAGTGTCATCTACTTATTATGCCGTAAATCCGAGGGGAATGCAAGGGCAAAAATCCCGCCCGCCCGTTTTTGTCGAGACTGCGGAGAGAGGACTGGGCATGAGGAAAAAGATTTCGCCGTCAAGCCAAATAAAAGTTTCATTGCCGGGTTGCCAGAACGGCGAAAGTGTGTCAAGATGATTTCGCGATTTGATCGCTCAAATCTCTGAGAGCAGAATAACCCAGTTCATAGGTTTTGTCAAGCGATGGTTTCGACGACGGTTCTTAAAATGCCCCGTAGGGGCGCTGCTTGCTGCGCCCGCCCCACTGCTCTCGCGGCTTTCAGGTACACTGCATATCAACCCAAACCGCGTCAAAGTTACGCTCCGCCAGTGCCTGAATGGGAATGTAAAAGTAGCCGCGTCCTGATAACTGCCAGTGAACTGTCACTGCGTTCGGCAGTCGCGTATCGTACACGTCTTCAGTATCAAGCTGCAAGAGAAGAGACCATTCCCGGTCATAACCGGGAACATGATTCTGGGAGACCATCCTGCCGAACTGGACAATCTGCGGCAAGCCGAGCAGACGGTGGATTGGATCACCGTCTTCGGCTCGTTCCTGGCCGATGAGTTTGAGCAGTTTCAAGTAACATGCATACTCTGTTTCCGGGTCGTCGAAATCACCGGACAAATCCTCAAACGGCTTGAAAGGCTCAGGATCATTGTTGTCAGGCAGCGTCCATTGATGCTCAAACTCGATACAAAGGCAGGTCAAAATCTGGTCTGTCCAGTCGGACCCGGTCGGTGCTACCCAGCGCCGCTCGAGCCGGGACGGGTTGCCATCGTAGTGAAACACTTTCCAGCAGTCCCGGTCGGTTTCGTCCCAGCCCAGTGCTCTCTTCCAAGTCGCGCAGAAGAAGTAAAGAATGCCGACGCTTGGTAGGATGCCGCCGAGGTCGTATGCGGCCAGGTCTTCCAAACGAAGCTGGAGGAGAAACCCCTGCGGGCCAGCTTCTGTGAGGAGCTCGCCCGGCGGGTAGCGCTGGCGGTCGCTTTCGGGATAGCCCTGCCAGACCGGCCACTCGAAGTCCGGCGGCAGGTCCGCACCGCCGCCGAACTTTGTGCCGCCCAGGGGAATAGTCTCTTCGTCAACCGGGCGCAGGTGAAGACGCAGAGAGGGCCGTGCGGCCTGCATAAGTTGTTCTTCGATCTGCCCGAGACCGGCTTCTTGAATGAGCCGCGCAAGCTGTTCTTTAGTCATGCTTTGTTCTACTGCCAGGGCTTGCTGATCTCAGTAAAGGAGTTCGTTTCAGCAAATTTCACGCACCGATACTTGCCAATTCGCGTGGTGTCTCTGAAACACGCTCGCCGCGTTTCATGTTCTCATCAAAGCCTGCGACCAGGCCACTGAACCCCTCAAACGTATCTTCGATGTCCTGCAAACGCTGCCGAAAGAGGGAAACGCGCTCGGCGTCACTTTTTGCCGGATGGTGGGCCATCAGCACAAAACCAAGCGGGTCTGCGTAGTCTAACATTCGTGCCAGCGTCTGCGGGTCTGTATTTCGGTAGGCGTGAGACCTGATGGCTATAATAACTCTAT
>JAYVVR010000256.1:0-4251 GCA_043786835.1 Armatimonadota bacterium
AAAGATAAGCTGCGCCCCGTGCGGGTTTGTCAGCGGCGAGTGGAATAACTCAATAATCCGCCGCGTCATTAAAGGGTGCAGCCGCGCATCCAGCTCATCAACGAACATGACCTGACCGTGCTGCAAAATACTGTAGAGCGGTCCTGCCATTGCAATCAGCTTGCGTGTTCCCTGCGATTCGTTAGTGTCCAAATCAAAAAGTGCAAACTCGTCCGGGGTTCCCGCTGGACCTTGTATCAGACGTGGAACAAAGATCATCTGAGACAGTTGCGAAATCATGCCGCCTGCCAATTCCTGCCGCATCTCAGGCGAAATTGTCACCAGCGAAACTTTTTCAACGCCCAAATCTAGGCCTCGAATGAATTCGAGCAGTGATTCTTTAATGTTTAAATCTTGTAACAACTGTAGCGTATGTTCTCGAAACCTGTCGTCTTGCAATCCTGTTTCCACTAAGAAACTTTCAAGCCACGCTCGAATCTTCTGCGCGATAGGGTCATTGAACAAAGCCGCTACAGAGAGAAATAAAGCTTCCGGCCGCGTCTTTGCTTCTAATCCTTTGCCTTCTTTAAATCCTGTGCGAACATCAATTTCCTGACCGTCACGAAGAAACAGAGCGACTTCTTTTGTCTTCGGCACATGGAACAGCCACTCCGAGACGATGTGCTTTGTGTCAGCCTCAAAGCCGTAGCGATACTGCTTTTTGTCGAGCAAAAACACGATTTCGAAAAACGACGGCTGAATGCGCGTCTCTTTGTCTAGTAGAAACGGCTCTAGACCAACGCTCCCAGGTGTCAGCGCCTCGCGGGAAGAATTCAGCACAAAGTCCCGCATGAACCGTAAAGCAATTCCGAGGTTGCTTTTGCCGCTTGCATTCGCGCCGTAGACAGCAGCGGATTTGAGGAGACTCAGGTTTTTGGAGATGGGAATGACGTTGTCAGTATCAAGCGCCGGGTCTTCCGACGTCAGATTGGCGGCGATCATGCTGAAGGTAGTCTTGTCGCGGAACGATTTGAAGTTGCTGACTGTGAATTCAATGAGCATATTGCGACCCTATTTACGGATTTTCCGTAGAAATATCCTAAAAACAACGTTATAGGGAGATCATACCTGATATGAGTCGCAATCATAGCGGAGCGAGAAAATTATTTCTTTTGCATCATTAAGCCGTCTGGCGCGGCCTCGACACCCACTAGCCTCTTTTGACGGCGGCCCGGAGCAGCAAAACTCCGGTGAGAGTGCCGACCGCAAGAAAGACGACAAGAAAGACGACGCCCGCTTCGGGGCCGAACGGGCCGCCGCCATCCCCGACCTGTTGAAGCCGGCGGTTGCCCAGGGCTGCTTGTCCACAAACCGTACCATGATCCAGAACGCCAGCACCGCACTGACGGCACTGATCCTCTCGCCGAGCGTCATTATCAGCACCGGATGTGTGTGGCTGGTGATGCAGTAACCGGAGCAGGCCATTGAACGCCCCGCCCGTGACCAAAGCAACCGCTATGAACACAATCAAGTAGAGGACGATTCGGGTCATGGGGAACGCAAGAAAGCGCTGCCAGCGGCCCGGCTTAGTCGGGCATGAAAGGGGAGTTAGCTTGCAGATTGGGGGATGTACGATTTTCCATGCTGCGTTTGACACGAGGGCGCGGAAAAGTTACAAGCCCCCCCCGCCCCAATAAAGCCTTAATTCTGGGGAGCCATAAGAGGAGGAATGCCCCGTAGGAGCGCGGCAAGCAGCGCCCTCTCAACTTCGCCCTCTTAAATCCATATTGCTCCCCAGAATTAAGGCTTTATCGGGGTGGGGCGAGGGTCTTAATACTTCAAGTACGCTTCGGAAATCGCGCTGCCGATCTCGATGCACCGAACCTGCACCTGGTCCAAAAACTGATGCAGGCCCTGTTTCAAAATCTCGTCTGTCGTGATAAATGACAGATCCGCCCGCAGCCTGCCGACTAAACGCTCGGCGCGATTCGACGCCGGGATGCCCTTTGTGCCGCCGATCTGACGCAGGGCACGGTCAACCCGCGTGATCGCATACGAGACCGACGCCGGGAAGTCCGGGTTGCGGACGAGAAACGAGACGACTTTGCCGGGCGTGATGCCGAGCCGGTTGGCTTTCCGAAACGCCTCAAACGCGCCGACGCTTTTCAAGACCGCAATCCACTGATGCTGGTCCAAAGTGCCACCGATTTCCGCGTCGCCCAGCAGAATATGGTACTTGACATCGAGAATACGCGCGGTTTTATCGGCCCGCTCCAGCATCATGCCGCACTCGAGAAACGCCCGCGCTTCATCGGTCGGCATGGTTCGCTCGGTGATGCCCCGGAATAAGTGTGAGTTATTCTTGACCTGAGCAAAGAACGAATGTGGCGACGACTCTAAAATCTTGTCTACATTCCACCGGGTCACTTCGAGAAAGAAGATGTTGAGGCTTTCGTACATCTCCGACGGAATCATTTCGCGGACGCCTCGTGCGTTCTCGCGGGCGCGGACAACGCAGGAGGTGATAGAGTTACCGTTTTCGCGGCTGAAGGCAAAAAAGTCCAGCACATTGCGCTCGACCTGCGTGTCGTCATAGAGCGCCGCGAACAGGTCGGCATCGCCGGAGATTGCCAGAATAGGACCCCACAGGGCCGACGGATCCCCGCCGCCGGTAGGGGCCAGCGGAAACGCGCCTTCCAGCTCCGAATGGTACTGGACATCCACCATTCGCGCCGTCGCTTCCGCACGTTCGACATACCGCCCGATCCAGAACATGGCATCGGCTTCACGAGCAAGCATAAGTTAAGGGTTCCTCTAGGTTCGGTCGGGCGAAAGAGCCACGGAATAAATTCCGAGGCCCCAGGCAAACCCTGTCGTGGCGACGGAAGAGTCCGATTGTCCGGGTCTTGTCCGGGTCTTGTGTTGCTTCGACACTGGTTTATCCGAAGCCTCGGGTTTCAGCTCGTGGCGTAATTGCATCGCTCACTGCTTTACCAACAGCACTATACCAGGGAGACACGACACGCATCGTCTCTCGCTTTCAGCCGGCATCGGCCTTCGTAATGCCCTCGACGGGCCGGGTTTCTTCTTCGCCGAAGCCCTGCTGCTGGCTCATAGTGCCGAGTGTCTGTGCCTGCGACATCCCTGCTTGACGCGCCAGGACCCAGGTGTCTTTTGAGCCGCCGCCCTGGGACGAATTGACGACATAGGAGCCTTTGCGGAGGGCGACACGGGTCAAGCCGCCGGGGATAATTGAAATGTCCTCGCCCATCAAAATATAAGGCCGCAGGTCAATGTGACGGCCCTCGAAGCCGTTGATATCAGGGACAAACGCCGGGGCGCGGGAAATCTCGACAAGCGGCTGGGCAATAAAGTTGCGTGGGTCAGCCTTGATCATCACCGCGAACTCATCCTGCTGGGCTTTTGTAGACTGCGGCCCCATCAGCATGCCGTAGCCGCCGGCTTCGTTCGCGGCTTTCACCACCAGCTTGTCTAAGTTTTTGAGGATATGGTCGCGCTGAGCGCTGTCGGCGGACAGAAATGTCGGGACATTCGGCAGCAGCGCGTCTTCGCCGAGATAGTACTTGATCATCGCCGGGACATACGCATAAATGACTTTGTCGTCGGCAATACCCGTGCCGACTGCGTTTGCGAGGGCGACATTGCCGGCCCGGTAAGCGTTGATCAGGCCGGGAACGCCGAGCGACGAGTCGGGCCGGAACGTCAGCGGGTCGAGAAAATCGTCGTCAATGCGCCGGTAGACGACGTCCACCCGCTGCGGTCCGCGTGTCGTTTTCATCCAAACTAAGTTGTTGTCGACATACAAATCCCGGCCCTGCACCAGGTCAATCCCCATCTGCTGGGCGAGAAACGCGTGTTCGAAGTAGGCTGAGTTGAACTCGCCGGGAGTGAGCAGCACGACAGTCGGGTCTTCGACGGTCCGGGGCGAGATATAACGCAAATTGGCAAGAAGCTGGGAGCAGTAATGGTCCACGGCCAGCACCCGGTTTTCCCGGAACAGTCCCGGAAAGATGCGGGTCATCAGCATCCGGTTTTGCAGCACATACGAGACGCCCGACGGCGACCGTAAGTTGTCCTCCAAAATATAATAGTCGCCTTTGTCGTCGCGGACTAAATCCGTGCCGCAGATATGAACATAAATATCTTTGGGGACCGGAGCGCCCATCAGCTCACGCCGGAAGTGCTTGGCATTGACAATCAGCTCACGCGGCACGACCCCATCTTTGAGTATCTTCTGGTCATGGTAGACAT
>JAYVVR010000257.1:0-4238 GCA_043786835.1 Armatimonadota bacterium
GGCAGGTCGTGTTCTTTGATCCCCCAGCCTTTATTGAGGTCGTCTACGTTGTGGTTGTATTTCCGATTTAGCCAGGCTTGGAAGTCTAACCGGTAACCGTTGGACGTCGGAATCACCGTGTCTATTTCCCCGGCAAAGCCGATTTCCTCGGTCAGCGGGTCAAGAAAGAAACGAAAGCCCGGCCCGAGCTTGATGCGCCCGAAGAAGCCCAGCACCCGGTCCCGGTAGTCGTCGTAACCCTGCCACAAGTCCGGCAGCCGACCTTCGGGTGTCCCCGGCGCATAGGCCCGCTCGGGGTACAGCAGCAGGACATCGCCGGTGCCTTGCGCTTTTAAGTCGACTTCGGCGGTATCGCCGACGACCCGTGCGCTGCCGCGCTCGTCAATCTCTTTGTCATGCGTTGACACCAGCAAATAAAATGCCCCGGTCAGTCCTGGAATATGCCGGAACCGGGTCGGGCCATTGGTCGGCGGCGACGGGTTCCGGTAGACCGCCGGCTTGACAACAGTGCCGATCAGCGGCGTATCCGGCGCGTCGGCAATCCGCAGGCCATACTGAAACTTGTTCGCGTCCAAATAATCCAGCACCCGCTGAACGGCGGCAGGCGATGTATGGGTCAGCCCGCGTGTCCCCGCCGATAGCAGGACATCCCGAACGCCCGACTTTTTCAGTACATCCAGCGCCGCTTTGTCTTTCGCCCAGTTCGCATCCGTCGGCAGGTCAACCCAAGTGGCTGGGATAACGCTCGCCCCGACGGGCAGGTACGGCGTCCCGTCCCAAGTCAGCCCATGCGCCTGCCCGATAGTCCACGTATGGCTTGTGCCTGCGCCGTCTTGGTACACGCCGCTCGCCTGCACCTTCATCAGCACGGGGGGCGGTGTATAGATTGCCGCCGGTTTTTTGTCCGCCGCGTGCGCGGCGGTCGGCAGAAGCGAGAACGCGAGAAGCAGTGTTGGAAAGTGTTTCATAAGAGGGTGTTTCGAGAAAAGTGAGAGGGAGATTAGGACCATGCAATGAATTGCACGGCTACACGGCGCGGACGCCACAAAACACCGCTTCGCAGGGTTAGGAAAGTTCCAATTTCCAGTGCCGCGAAGCGGTACTTCGTAGCGTCTGCGCTGTGTAGCCATGTGTTTCAACACGGGATATTCATAGCCCTCAAAATACCGCTGAATTTCAGGCGGCAGCGGGTCGTCAAAATCATCCGGCACAACAAATTGGCCTTCAGCGAGACCGACTGGACGCCGGGCTACGCTATTAGCGTCGTCAGATTCTTCCGAATCACTTGCCGGCAGTGGTTCTTCGGCGCTCATTGTCAATTACATCCGCTCTGATGCGGATAGGCCCAAAACCGAGAGCGTATTTCATCAACGCTAATCGTTGCCATGCTGCACCTTTTCACTCTTTCTGACGCAGGAAGTTAGTCCGGCCACTGCTCCGCGCCGCAGAAATGCTTCTTGCGCCACTGATAATACTCCTCGGTCAAACCGGGCGGGTTCGCCCCACGCATCTGCTGCATCAAATCCTGTTCGTCGCCCATGTCGTTGCTGATGCAAAACACAACCGGCACGGGCTTCCCGCAGATTTCTTCAATCATGCCGCTCTCGAAGAGCCGACGCACACTGTCGGCACAAACACCGATGAACGCCTTCGGCAGAGCGTCCAGGCGCTGTTCCAGCTCTGTCAGCGTTTTGGCTTCTTCATGTGTAAACGCTTCATTATTGTGTTCCGCTCGCCAGCGTTTTGTCAGGAGCGGAGACCATTGCGCTTGTTCAGCGTCACTCATGAAAATACCGAGTGACCGGAAGTAGTCGTCTCGAATCGCCACGCACTCTATATCGCCGGGGTCATCGCTGCCGTACCATTCGCCCGACCCCTCGCACATCATGTCAAGCGACGCAAACGGCGTCATCAGCATGGTATACCATTTCTTGCTGGGATCGTTTTCATCCGGCGTGTAAGTGCTCGCCCAGTGTTCGGGGGTCGTTGCCATGAAAGACAGGAACCCGCGCCGAGGATCATCTTCATCAAATCCGAAATCGCAGACTAGGAGGCAAATGTCCTTTGCCGGCTCAGCAGGCCAGGAATGCATTTGGCCAACAAGATGCTCGTAAACGTAGTCGAAGAAGGGGTGCATAGTTGGCTCCCTATAGTCCTACATCCGTTCCGGCGCGGATAATCCCAGCAAAGACAGTGTGTTTCGTAGGACGATTTGCGTGGCGTGAACCAAGACGAGCCGCGCTTTGAGCATTTCAGGGTCGTCGCAGACGACGCGGAGGGCGGGGCTGCGGTTGCCGGCATCGTAGAACGAGTGGAAGATGGCGGCGAGGTCGCGGGCGTACTGAACGATCCGCTGCGGGGCGTACTCGGACGTGGACAGCGCGATTTCGGTGGGCAACTCGCTGAGCTTTTTGATCAGCTCGGTTTCTGTGTCTTCGACAAGCAGGGACAGATTGGCGTCGGCGGCTTGGGGGACGGAAGTGCCTCTCTCGGTTTGGGCGCGGTCTATCGCCTGGACAATCCGGGCGTGGGCGTACTGAACGTAGTAGACCGGGTTGTCTTTCTCGGTCTTCCGGGCGAGGTTGATGTCAATGTCCAAAGCCGAGTGAGGGGAGCGCATGAGAAAGAAGAACCGGGCGGCGTCTTTGCCGATCTCATCAATCAAGTCGGCTTTTAGCTCTAGGATATTGCCCTTGCGCTTAGATGACACGACTAGCTCGCCGTTTTTGACGATAGAGACAAGCTGATAGAGAAGCACATAGAGGCGGTCGGGGTCGTAGCCGAGGGCGGCGATGCTGGCTTTGGTTCGGGCGACATAACCCGCATGGTCTGCGCCCCAGACATTGATGGCTTTGTCGAAGCCTCGGTCGAACTTGTCTTTATGGTAGGCAACGTCGCCGGCAATGTAGGTGGCGGTGCCGTCGGCCCGCATCAGCACCCGGTCCTTGTCGTCGCCGAACTCGGTGGACTTTAGCCACAGAGCGCCGTCTTTTTCGTAGGTGTAGCCCCGCTCCGTGAGTGTTTCGATGGCAGCGGCAACGCGTCCATCAGCGTGCAAAGTCGCTTCGCTGAACCAGGTATCAAAGTGGACGCCGAATGCGGCCAAATCTAGTTTCTGCTGGGCAATCATGCCGTCTTGAGAAAGGTCCCGGAAGGTGCGGACGGTTTGCGGGTCGTTCCGGTCGGCGTTCTCGAACTCTTTGCCGCGCTCGTCTAAAATCTGTTTGGCGACATCCGTGATATAGTCACCCCGGTACATTTCTTCCCATTCGTCGTCTTTGTGGCCTAAAAGCTCCCGGTAGCGGAAGAAGACGGACAGGCCGAAGTTGTTCATCTGCACCGAGTTCAGCGCGTCATTGATATAATACTCGCGGGAGACCGTGTAACCCGTGGCGGCAAGAAGGGATGACAGCGTGTCGCCAAGGGCCGCGTTGCGTCCGCCGGCGACTGTGATGGGGCCGTTCGGATTGGTAGACACAAACTCGACGACGACGCTCTTTCCCGCAAACGTATCGGTTTTGCCGTAGTCCGCGCCTGCCGCTTCGATGCGCTTCAAGATGTCCGCGAGCCAGTCGGGGCGGAGCGTAAGGTTGATAAACCCCGGCCCGGCGATCTCGGCGGCGGCGATGATCGAATCGCCGCCGATAGGCAGGCGTCCGACAATCTTCCCGGCAACGTCGCGCGGGTTCATGCCGAGAGTGCGGGCAAGGCCGAGCGCGACCGACGTGGCCCAGTCGCCGTGGGACTTCTGCTTCGGCATTTCGAGCGTGACAGCGGGAAGAGTTTCCAGCGCCATCTCGCCGCTCGCTTTTGCAGCTTCCAATGCCTGCGTGATAAGTTCGGCGAGTTGTTCTTTGATCATGGGTGCTCCAATACAGCGGGACAGAACCCCTCCCTCTCGTTCCTCGTTCCCTCCCTTGTTAGGGAAGGGCAAAGAGAACACTAAGAGCAATAATTGCAAACGTCGCCGCCCGATCCTAATCTGTATATCCCTTCCCTAGCAGGGGAGGAAACGAGGAACGAGAGGGAGGGGTTCTGAAGTTTCTATTCCAGCCAGCGCGACACGCCCGGCCAGACAAGTTCGGCAAGTGTCAAAAGTCCGATGATGACCGCGTAGCCGAGCAGGATTTGGGCGAGGCCCATTGTCCAAATCCGGCGCAGTGGGGCAAAACGTTGGCGCTGGCCCTGCAAGCGCTGACGGCGAGATAAAACTTGTTCGGCGGCGAAAATCGCGCCGG
>JAYVVR010000258.1:0-4237 GCA_043786835.1 Armatimonadota bacterium
ATTTCCAGCGACATGGGCTTCCGCCAGTCCCTGCACGTTCTCAGCACGACAACCGGCAAAGACGCTGGCCCGGCTTTAGTCTTCGGTGCGGATAATGGCGACGGTTCTTTCGCGCCGGGCGGAATGTACTACGGCCTGGCCGCGAAGTCGAACACTGACGGTTCCTCGACTGTTTACGTCTCTGAAGGCGCGGTCGCCGGCATCGCTGTCGTGACTATCAGCCCATCGGGGACGCCGACACTATCGAAAAACATTGCGCTCAAAACAGGCGACTTTCCAGCCGGCATCGCGCTTGACGGCCGGGGTTACTTGTATGTCGCCATCAACGAAAGCTACGGCGGTGCCAGCGATATTACGACCCCCGGCAGCGTGGCAGTCATTGATACCGCGACCGGCACTGAGCTGGGCCGCTTCTCCTTTGTTGAGCCGAAAAGCACACTGAATATCCCCGGTGCGACAATCCCGTTCTCGCCGACAAACTTCCCGCTCTCGGTCGCCGCGACAAGTGACGGCTCGAAAGTCTATGTGTCGTCCCAGCGCGACAACGCAGTTTTCGTCCTGAATTACAGCGCCCCGGCAAGTCCGTCCCTCGTGACCACGCTTGCGACAGGCCAGCACCCGATCTCGCTGCTGCTGAACAAAGCCCAGACCAAGCTGTATGTCGCGAATGCCCACTCGGAAACGGTCTCGGTAGTCAGCACGGCAACCAATACTATCAGCAGCACCATTCTGATGACACCGACCGGGGCACGCGGCCTGAACGGCGCGACCCCGACCGGCCTCGGGCTGACACCTGATGAGTCCCGCCTGTACGTGTCGCTCGGCGACTTGAACGCGGTCGGCGTCGTTGACACGGCCTCAAACACTTTGGTTGGCTACATTCCGGCCGGCTGGTATCCGACTGCCGTTGTCGCCTCCCCAATCAAGCCGGTCATTCTGGTCGCCAACGCTAAAGGAACCCAGACCCGCTACCCAAACCCCGGCTACCAGCAGTTCTCGTTCGCCGGTCCGTATGACTTGCACCTGATTGAAGGCACGGTCGAGACAATCCGTGTTCCCGGCTCAACCCAGCTTGGGGCGTATACGCAGATGACGCTGGCGAACAACAAAATCGCGGCGATTGCCCAGCCCGCTCCAAACCCGCTGGCGTCCGTCAGTCTCACTGCCGGCAAGATCAAGCATGTGTTCTACATCATTAAAGAGAACCGGACCTACGATCAGGTGCTTGGCGACCTGCCGCAGGGCAACGGCGACCCGTCGCTGACACTCTTCGGCAAGAGCGTCACCCCGAACCTTCATGCGCTGGCGTCCCGCTTCGTGCTGCTGGACAACTTCTATGACTGCGCCGAAGCGTCCGGCGACGGCTGGCCCTGGTCCACCCAGGGACAAGCCTCCGAGTATGTCATCAAAAACCTGCCGTACAACTACAGCGGACGAGGCCGGAACTACGACTTCGAGGGTGCGAACAACAATTACCCCGTCGGCGGCTTCCCTGTTCTTGACCCCTACGGTGTTCCGCTGGTGCCGAACTCGCCGTTTAAAGACAAAACCACCGGGATTGCTCCGGCCATTCAGGACGTTTCGGTCGCACCCGGCGGCCACATCTGGGACGACGTTCAGAAAGCCGGCCTGTCGTACCGCAACTACGGCTTCTTTGCCCTGTTCGGCGACAACAAAAACACGCCCGATAACTACCCGACCGACCTCGGCCTTCGGCCTGCCGGCCATGACGGCGGCGGGATCACCGACATCGACTTCCGCCGCTACGATGGTTCTTATGCCGACAGCGAAGGCCCGCAGACAGTAGGCAGCCTCTATCCCCGCGCGACGTATGGCCATTACAATGCTCCCAGCCGCTATACCGAATGGAACCGTGAGTTCCAGCAGATGCTGACGGCGGATCCGACCGGCGGCGCCGTGCCGGCATTTGAGACCATCCGCTTCATGCACGACCACACGCAGGGCGTCGGCGCGGGCGTCCATCTGCCGGCGGCGGAAGTCGCCGACAACGACTACGGCATCGGTCAGTTTGTCCAAGCCCTCAGTCGGAGCAGCATCTGGAACTCGTCAGCGGTCTTCGTGATTGAAGATGACTCGCAGGACGGCCCCGATCACGTTGACAGCCACCGCTCCACCTGCTACGTCATCAGCCCGTTCATCAAGAAGAGCGTAGTAGACCATACGTTCTACAACACCGACAGCGTCCTTCATACAATGGAGCTGCTCTTGAACATCCCGCCGATGAACCAGTACGATGCGATTGCCAACCCGATCCTCGACTTCGACACTACGCCCAGCAACAGCGGCGTCTACGCGGCGACTCTGCCGGACGCGGCCATCTTAAGCGGCGTCGCCCCGGCTGCGAAATCGGCGGGCACTCTGCTGCCGCTGGAAACGCTCTGCGCGACGATGGACTTCGTCCACCCGGACAGCGCCCCGGAAGCCGTGCTGAACGAAGTTATCTGGAAGAGTGTCAAGGGAGTCCATTCCACGATGCCCGCCATCCGGCACTCCGTCAAGCTGCTCGGCACCATCAAGCCCACCGTCCACACGGCCCGCAAAGACAGCGACGACTAACCGAGAGTCGAACTCGGAAAAATAAGCGGCGACGGGCAGCGTTCGCCGTCTGAGAGAAAAAGCCCCGGCTTCAAGCAGTGAAGCCGGGGCTTTTTTACCCCTCCCCTATTAGGGAAGGGCTGGAAAGTAATTAGGAATGGACACTGGACGCTTGCGTTTCTTGCTTTGTGTTCTGTATTGCCCTTCCCTAACAGGGGAGCCTGGAACGAGCGGGAGGGGTAAAAAAGCCGCCCGACGCATCAGCATCGGATGGCTCTCTTTTTCTTACTATCGGCGTATCTACATCTTCGCGCCGTGCATTGCCTTACTTTCTTTGGCGTCTTTCGGCAGGCTGGACATCACCACAATCGTCAGTAGATCGCCGCCCTTATCGTGCATCCCATGGGATTTCGCCCAAGTCACCGAGTAGTACCGCTTGTCTTTGGCGTCGTAAGCGACCATCTTGCCGCCTGCGCTGTGCTTCATCGCTGCGCCGTGGTGCATCGGCGTCTGCGCCAAGACGGAGGCGGCAGACGCGAAAGCGAAGATTGCCATGAGAATTGTCTTTGTGTTCATGGTTCTCATCTTTTAGTAGGTGAAATTGCTACAGATATTGACGAAGCCGCCATAAGGCGAGGGAACCGTCGAATTGGAATTGGACAGGCTCATATCGGCGACCGGGTAATCATGGACAAGCTGGCAACCCGTCAGGTCTTTGCTGTTAATCAATGACGTCGGACGATACCACTTCGCGTGTCCGTCGAAGAACACGCAGTTCGTGCCTTCGTTATGCCGATCACCGACGAGGTCCATACGCTTAGTCGCCGGGTTGTACCCGAAGTCACCGTTGAACGGCTCAACCCAGCTATCCGTGATTGCCGCCCCTGCCGGGTTTTTGTCCCATTTTTCAGCAATGACGATGGTCTCGACCGGATCGGGAATCTGCGCCAAAGATAATCCCTCGGCAGGGCGCAGAGCAATAAAAGAGCGGAGAATAACAGCGTTCCCGGCACTATCTTTGCTGAGGGTCGGCCCGCTGTCGCTCGGGCAGGTAAACACAGCGTTGCTTTTAATAAAAGGCATCAAAGCGTTCCACCAGCGAACTGGGTTTGTGTTGGCAGCGGCGACAATCGCGCCGGTGCGTGACGCGGAGGGGCTTGCACTGTTCGCGTAAAAAAATAGTTTTTCGTCATAATCCTGCGTGTACTGCTGGACAGCAAGGCCAATCTGCTTTTCGTTGGAGAGACAAGCCGTGCGGCGGGCGTTTTCGCGCACTTTCTGAAAGACAGGGAAAAGCACCGCGGCGAGGATCGCGATTATTGCGATGACAACGAGCAGTTCAATCAGCGTAAAGCCTTTGCGGTTCATGGGTCGAGTCTCCTGTTTTGGGATAGGCGGGGCGTTTGTTAATCCGATTATACCAAGTCAATGTTAAGACAGTATTAACGAACTGGCCTACGCAAGAAAAATCCCGAACTGGTATACTAATGCCATGACGGAGACTTACGATTTGATTGTCGTCGGCGGCGGGCTGCTCGGGACGGCAATTGCGCGGGACGCCGCCCTGCGCGGGCTGTCGGTGGCGCTGTTCGAGGCGGAAGACTTCGGAGCGGGCGCGGTTTCGCGGGGCAGTCGGCTCGTTCTCGGCGGCCTCGGCGCACTGGGGACGCTGGACTTTACG
>JAYVVR010000259.1:0-4202 GCA_043786835.1 Armatimonadota bacterium
TGGCGCTCCGATATCCGGTTTGTGAACGTCGGCGAGCGGTCGAACGTCACCGGGTCGCCGAAGTTTAAGAAGCTGATTTTAGAAGGCAATTACGAGGCAGCTCTGACGATTGCCCAGCAGCAGGTGGATAACGGGGCGCAGATCATTGACATCAACATGGACGAGGCCATGCTGGACGGCGAAGCCGCCATGACGCGTTTCCTCAATTTAGTGCAGGGTGAGCCGAACATCAACCCCATGCCGATCATGGTAGACAGCTCCAAATGGTCAGTCATTGAAGCGGGCTTGAAGTGCCTGCCGGGCAAAGGCATCGTAAACTCTATCTCTCTTAAAGAAGGCGAGGAAGAGTTCAAGCAGAAAGCGCGGCTGATCCGGCGCTACGGCGCGGCGGCTGTGGTCATGGCGTTTGACGAACACGGTCAGGCGGACTCGAAGGACCGCAAAGTCGAAATCTGCACTCGCGCGTACAATATACTTACACAGGAAGTCGGCTTTTCGCCCGAAGACATTATCTTTGACCCGAATATCCTGACAATCGCGACCGGCATTGAAGAGCATTCTAACTTTGCTGTGGATTTCATCGAAGCGACACGGACAATCAAAGAAACCCTGCCGGGCTGTCATGTGTCGGGCGGCGTCTCGAATTTGTCGTTTTCGTTCCGGGGTAACAACGGCGTTCGGGAAGCTATGCACACGGCGTTTTTGTATCATGCCATCCAGGCCGGCATGGATATGGGGATTGTCAATGCCGGTCAGCTTGGCGTTTATGCCGAGATACCAAGCGATTTGCTGGAGCTGGTCGAGGACACGCTATTCAACAAGCGCTCCGATGCTACTGACCGGCTGCTGGCGTATGCGGATACCGTAAAGGGTGCAGTCGTCAGCGAGAAGACTGCAGAGGCCTGGCGGTTGGACAGCGTTGAAGAACGGCTGTCTCATGCACTCATCAAAGGCATCACGGACTATATCGAAGCCGATACCGAAGAAGCCCGGCAGAAGTATCCAAAGCCGCTGGAGGTGATTGAAGGGCCGTTGATGAATGGCATGAACGTCGTCGGCGATTTGTTCGGGGCGGGCAAGATGTTCCTGCCGCAAGTGGTCAAAAGTGCCCGTGTCATGAAGCGGGCCGTGGCTGTCCTGCTGCCGTACATGGAGGCTGAAAAGCTAGCGTCAGGCGATACGCGTGCGCAGGGCAAAATCTTGATGGCGACAGTCAAGGGAGACGTTCACGATATCGGCAAGAACATTGTCGGTGTGGTTCTCGGCTGCAACAACTACGAGATTATTGATATGGGGGTCATGGTCTCCGCCGACAAGATACTCGCCAAAGCAAAAGAAGAGAACGTAGACGTGATCGGCCTCAGCGGTCTAATTACACCGTCGCTCGACGAAATGACTCATGTGGCCCGCGAAATGGAGCGTCAAGGCTTCACCATGCCGCTCCTCATTGGCGGTGCGACGACAAGTCGCGTTCACACAGCCGTCAAGATCGCGCCGTTCTACAAGCAGCCCGTCATTCACGTTTTGGATGCTTCGCGGGCCGTCGGCGTCGTTTCTAATCTCATCTCGGACGACCTCAAAGCCGCCTATGTCGCCGAAGTGACACGCGAGCAGCAGGCCGCACGGGACCAGCACGCAGGCAAGCGCAACGACAAAAAAACGCTCTCACTTGCCGCCGCCCGTGCCAACCAGACACCGATTGTCTGGCGGGCTGAAGACATCGCAGTGCCCAGCTTTACTGGCGCCCGGGCTGTGACTAACCTGCCGCTGTCGGAGCTGGTGCCATTTATTGATTGGTCGCCGTTTTTCCGGGCGTGGGAGCTGCATGGGCATTACCCGGAGATCTTCGACGACGCGGTAGTTGGCGAAAGCGCCCAGAAGCTCTACGAAGAAGCGTCGGCGCTTCTATCTCAGCTCGTCACCGACAAATCGCTGCGGGCCAACGGCGTCTATGGCTTCTTCCCGGCAAACTCCGTCGGCGACGACATCGAGCTGTACACTGACGACACGCGCACCGAAGTATTGGGCATCATTCACGCGCTGCGCCAGCAAGGCGAAAAGTCAGGCGACAATGCCAACAAAGCCTTATCTGACTTTATTGCGCCCAAAGAAACCGGCCTGCCCGACTATCTTGGCGGCTTCGCCGTCACTACTGGCCTCGGCGTCGAAGAGCTGTCCCAAAAGTTCCGCGACGAGCTAGACGATTACAATGCCATCATGGTCAGCGCATTGGCTGACCGTCTCGCCGAAGCGTTCGCCGAGTATCTGCACAAACGTGCCCGCGACGACAACGGCTACGGCTGCGGCGAGAATCTGACCCGCGAAGAACTCATCAAAGAGCGCTACCGAGGCATCCGCCCTGCGCCCGGCTACCCGGCCTGCCCGGACCACACCGAGAAGCGAACGTTGTTCCACCTGCTCAATGCCGAGCGCAACGCTGGCATCCATCTGACTGAAAGCATGGCGATGACTCCGGCGGCCTCGGTCTCCGGTTTCTACTTGTCGCACCCGGAAGCCAAGTATTTCTCGCTCGGCAAAATCGAGCGCGACCAGGTCGAAGACTACGCCTGCCGCAAGGGAATGGAGATGTCGGAAGCTGAGCGCTGGCTTGCGCCGGTGCTGAACTACGACCCGGATTAGGAGAGACCGATGGCTCAGACAATGACCGAAGCCCGGCCTGCACCAACGTATGCACCGCCGAAAATCAGCTACGAAGACTTCTTAGTCCAATACGACGGTGTTCATGCCGAATGGGTGGACGGAGAGGTTGAGGTACGAATGTCCGTTTCCGGCGTTCACCAGCGGATCGGCAATTTTTTGTTCCGCCTGATGGCTGAATATGTTGAAGCTTACGACTTGGGGCAGGTGTTTCAGCTTGAGTTCCAGATGAATCTCGCCAGAGAGCGGTCCGGTCGCGAGCCGGACCTGTTCTTCGTTCAAAAATCTAGGCTCACTGATACCCAGTCGAGCTACTTTGACGGCCCCGCCGACCTTGTCGTTGAGATTGTCAGCACAGACAGTATCAAGAGGGATTATGAGAATAAGTTCGCAGAGTATCAAAGCGGAGGCGTGCCTGAATACTGGTTGATTGATCCTCTCACCCAGCAGACCAGCTTCTTTTGGCGTGACGCAAATGGCCTTTTCCTGCGCGTCTCGCCTGACGCCGATGGCCTCTACTACTCAACAAGCTTGCCTGGTTTTTGGGTGCGTGAGGAATGGTTTTGGCAGTCGCCCGCGCCTTCAATGTCCGCGATGCGGAAGGCGTTCGGGCTGCCGTAGTTGGACATTCTTCTAGGATACGGAAAACTTCTAGGATACGGAAGAATAGGTTCACGGGGCTGAACCCCCGTGCTTCAAAAGCAATTCCCCGCCTTCGCGGGCAAAGATTTCAGAGTTTCCTGTATGCGCCCACGAAGGTGGGAGATTGCACTTCAAAGCATGGGGGGTTTAGCCCCATGAGATTCGTTTCTTAGCCCCGCGAAGCGGCAGGTTTGCGGCGTCTGCGCCCAATAGCCGCGTCGTTTACGACATGGGTCTCGACTGCATGAACTGTGGCTAATACTATGAAGAAAATGGACTCATCGGACAGAAACTTGCTGATAGGCGTTATAATCTTCGCTGTTCTCCTCGCTGGTTTCTTTACATGGAGTAATATCGAGAGAAACAAAGACGAAAGCACTCCAGGGATCGCTGACTTCCACGCAGGGCATTACAAAATAGCTATTCAAAAACTTGAAGCGTATCTAATTCAGCATCTTTGCACGAAGGATAGTAATACTTTCGGGCAATCGTCATATGCGGAGCAGTATCTCGGCAAGGCTTACTTGAACGACCACCAGAACCAAAAAGCCATTGACACACTCAATAACCCCTGTATCTTCGACTCACACAACGAGTACTGGACCGGCGTAGCGCTGATGGACCAAGGCAAGCTAAATGAAGCACGGACTGCTTTCAGGCGAAGCCAAGATATGTCCACGGGCAAAAGCGACGAAAAATGGCTGGAAGCAGCGGACGAGAAAATTGAGGAAATGGATTATGCCGAGAGACACCCGCGAAAATAGGGCAAGTGCGTTATTGTCGTTTTGTTGATGCGCCCATTGACAAATTAGGGTGATTGTGACATAATTCACAGATACTGCCTGCAAGGGAACTTGCCTTGCCTGCCCACTGTTTTTTCTCTGTAACCGCTTCTTGAAAAA
>JAYVVR010000260.1:0-4191 GCA_043786835.1 Armatimonadota bacterium
CGGTGTACTGGAACACTTCCTGGCCCGGCTCGTGATGCAGGCGGGCGACAATCCCGGCCAGCTTTTTGTCTTTGAGGTCAATCGTATGCTCTTTGCCGCTCTTGCCGACAAAGTGAAAGTGCAGGGTCGAGCCGGTAACGTCTACATGTTCGTCGTGCAGGGTAGCCAGGCCGTAATGCTCGTTTTCTTTTGCGGACTGCTCGTTGCCGATCCGAATGAGCGTAGTTTCCAGCAGCTTGACGATAGTCGCTAAGATTTTCTCGCGGGGCATGCCGGGGCGAGCGAGATCTGCTTCAACACGCCTTCGAATCAGCGGCAGGGCGGCCCCAAAAGACATCATGTGGTCGAACTTGGTCCCTTCGCGGCTTTCGCGCCAGTGCGGATGGTAGCGGTACTGCTTGCGGCCTTTAGCGTCGCGGCCCGTCGCCTGCAAATAGCGGGACGGGGACGGGCTAATCCAGACAGCCTTGTAGGCAGGCGGGATGGCAAGCGCTTGGATCCGCGTCAGGGTTTTCTCATCGGTAATCTCGCTGCCTTTTGGGCTAAAATGACGAAAACCGCCGCCCTCGCTAGGTTCCCGCCGAATGCCGGGCTGCTGGTCGGTGACAAAGCGCAGGCCGGCAGCCTCAATATCTTGCTTGACTTCGGTAGCTGGACTGGAACTCTCCGAGATAAAAGTCTGTTTAGTAATCGTAGCCATAAGAACACTTACCCAAAATAAGAAAACGAAAAGCCAAGTCTTTTTACGTTGACAATGTCTTGCGAAAAGTGCCACAATTGATTGTGAAGAAAGGTACAAAGTCAATGCCGCCGAAAACTCTGCCGCCGATTTCCAAATCGGGCCTGCTTATTGGAGCCTTGCTGGCCGCTGTCGCCGCAATAGTGAAGATTGCCGTACTCGACGAAATGGATCGCCGCGCGGGCCGTGAGATTACTTAAGGTGAGTTAAGACGATGGGCCAACCTCTTTTGCTGGATCGTTCGCCGCGGGGTATCCTGGAACTGACCGGCTCCGACCGGGCCTCGTTCTTGCAGGGCATGGTGTCGAACGATGTTGTCGGCATTCCCGAGGGCGAGACGCGTCACGCGGCGCTCCTTGATGTCACCGGGCATATTCTTACTGATCTTTTTATTCATTCCCGCCCCGACTCCCTCCTTATCGAGACCGACCCGACGTGTCTTGATGTCCTGCACTTCACCCTCAACAAGTTCTTGATCATGGAAGACGTGCATATAGCCGACGTTTCCAGCCAATGGTCTGTTCTCTCTCTTTACGGTGAACGCGCCGATCAAACCAGTCTTCCGGGCGTCGGTGCCGAAATGGTCTCGACGGCGTTTCCTATCCTGCCGGGTGTAGATTTGTGGGTGCTGTCCGAAGAAAAAGAAGATGCCTGGTGCAGGCTGCTGGCTACCGGCGCAGTTCCATTGACTGCTGAAGACACCGAAGCTTTGCGTATTGAAGCCGGCATTCCAAAATGGGGCAGGGAGCTATCGCCGGCAGTGCTGCTGCCCGAAACCGAAATGCTTGACGCGGTTTCCTATACCAAAGGCTGTTATGTTGGGCAGGAGATTGTCGCTCGCCTCCATGCGCGGGGCCACACCAATAAAGCGCTGCGCCGGATACTGCTCGCCGAAGATGCACCGGTGCCGCCAGTCGGGGCGACGCTTCATGTGCCTGAAGACGGCCCGGAGCCGGGCCGCGAGATCGGGTCAGTCACCAGCGCCGCCGAGTCGAAGTCGCGGGGGGGGCGGGCTGTTGCACTCGGCTACGTTCGCAAAGAATACTTTGAAGCGGGGACGCCGATCTCAGTCCAGATTGCCCAGCCGAATGGCCTGATGTTTGCCTACGCAGCCGAAGTTTTGTAGGAGCCCACCCCGCCTCATCCCTTGCAGACTGGCTCTTTTGACAGCACCACTTTGAGACCGCAGAAACGCTCACGCAGGACATTTGCAAGCGCAGCCAGCGCCCACTGCTCCGAGCGCGGATGGCCGACAACCACCAGGCCAAGGCCGGTGTCTAGAATGGCTTCTTTCGCGGGTTTCCGCATTTGCCCCGTCACATACACTTCCGCGCCCCGCTCAGACGCTTCGTGCATTAACTCCGTCGTCATCGTCCCGACCACTGCCACCTTCGTCACTTCATTGCGCTCACATGTCCGTGCCTCATCACGCCCGCCGAAGGTTTCCGAGACCGACCGGTAAAACGCCGCCACTGTCTGCGGCGAGACGGCTCCGAGCATTCCAAGGGTTCGGCCTTTGCGCGAGCCGAGCGACTCGAGCTGGGTCATGCCAAGCATCGCAGCCAGGCGCGGGTTGTAGCCGAGCGCCAGCTTTCCCTCAAACGGCAGGTGGGATGCCAGAACGCCGATATTGTCTGGCAGCGTCTCAAAGTCGAGTTTTAATATCCTGTGCAAAAACACGGCATCGAGTTTTTCGGCTTTTGCCCAGTCGGCCAGGCCTGGCCAGGCTTCGAGTGCAAGGCCAAGGCGTCCGACGGAATGGGGGAACTGGCGGCGGACAAGCGGGGGGGCGTCGGGGTATTTCGCGGTTTCTAAATACTGGTCTAGGAAATTTGCAAGGTTGTTCGGTGAGATCATAGAACAGTTGTTCCCAGAGAGTGTCTGGGTTACACTTGGACTTGTTTTGACTTGACTTCGACACTCTCAATCTGCTATAATTAGAGTGGATTTTCAGTAAATAGCTGACAATAAACACAAACGAGAAACGACTTGGTGTAGGAGAAACGAATTGGCGAAAGCGAAACAAACTTCACTGCTGGACCGGGAAACAGAACGCGCGGAGCCGGTCGCGCTTGACGGGGTGGGCCTGAACGGCCAGGCCAACGAAATGGCTGTGCTGGATACGACAGGCCGGCAGGTTGTCGTGGACATTTTGACAAACAGCGAGTCCGACGGCACGAAGATGAGCCATGTCACGAGCGAGTATACAGCGGACAAGCTGCGTTTGATGGAGGGTGTCGAGCATGTTCGGCAAGTTCCAGCGATGTATATCGGTGATACCGGCCTGAAGGGCCTGCATCACTTGATGTTTGAGATCGTGGACAACAGCGTAGACGAGATACTGGCCGGGCGTGCTTCTGAAATCTGGGTGAGTTTGAACCCGGACCAGTCCATTGCCGTCCGGGATAACGGCAACGGCATCCCAACCGGCATCAATAAACAAACAGGGCTGTCCGGGGTTGAGCTGGCGATGACCAAGCTGAATGCCGGCGGTAAGTTCGGCGACGGCGGCTACAAAGTCTCCGGCGGCCTGCATGGCGTCGGTCTGTCCTGCGTCAATTTCTTGTCGGAGTGGTGCGAGGCATTAGTCGAGCAGAACGGCAAGATTTTCAAGCTGCGCTGTGAGCGCGGCAAGCCGATAGGCAAGCTGAAAGAGATCGGCCTTTCAGACAATCACGGCACGACTTTGAGCTGGTTGGCTGACACGGAAATCTTCGGCGAGTTTACCTACAAGCCGGAAATCTTCGAAGAGCGCATTCGGAACACCTGTTACCTGAACCGTGAGGCGACGATCCACTTCCATGACAAGCTGACCGGGGCCGAACCTGTCACCTACCACTATGAGCGCGGCATTTATGAACTGGTGGAGCACCTAAACGAGAATAAAACTTCCATCGGCAATCCCATCTACATCAACAAGACTCGCGAGGATGTTCAAGTCGAGATTGCGCTGCAATACAACGACACCTACTCGGAAACTGTTCTGTCGTATGCGAACAATGTGCATACCAAAGAAGGCGGGACGCATCTGTCGGGTTTCCGCACGGCTCTCACCCGCGTTATCAACCAATACGCCCGCAAATCCGGCGCGATCAAAGAAAAAGATATCAACCTCAGCGGCGACGATGTCCGCGAAGGACTGGTTGCGGTCATCTCGGTGCGTCTGTTCAAGCCCCAGTTTGAGGGCCAGACCAAAGCCAAGCTCGGTAACTCCGATGTCGAAGGCATCGTGAATTCGATTATGGGCGAAGGGCTGACGCAGTTCCTGGAAGAAAACCCTGCCATTGGCAAGCGCATTGTTGACAAGGCTTTGACCTCCCAGCGTGCTCGGGATGCCGCCCGCAAAGCCGCTGACCTGATCAAGCGCCAGAGCAGTCTCGAAAACTCCAACCTGCCCGGAAAGCTCGCCGACTGCACCGAGCGCGACCCGAAGAAGTGTGAGCTTTTCCTCG
>JAYVVR010000261.1:0-4189 GCA_043786835.1 Armatimonadota bacterium
CCGGGCGCAGCGGGCAAAGATCGCGGGGGCGGCGAACACAACACTGCCATTGTTCACGGCGGATCCAAAGGCTCCGTATGCCCACCCGTTCTACTGGGCGCCGTTTGTATTGATTGGAAACCCATTATGAAATTCTTTCTACTCCTGAGCCTATCTATTCTTCTGCTGCTGCCACGGTCCGGCGCGACCCAGACGCCGCCGGACGCTTCGCCCGACGCCACCTCCGCTTTTGAATGGAACAGGAAGGGAATGGATGCTTACGACACTGGCCTGTTTGCAGAAGCCGCGGAAGATTTCCAGAAGGCCCTGACACTCGCCCCGGTGAGCCGCTTCCGGGTGATAGCCCTGAATCTCACCCGTGCGTATCGCGATTCCGAGCAGTTCGCAAAAGCCGTAATGCTGCTGGAATATCTGCGAAAGACCGCGTCCACGCCCACCGAGGGAGATTCGGTCACGGCGGCATTGGTGGAAACGCATTTCGAGTGGGCGGTGCAGCTCGGGAAAATCCACGACGATGCGGGGGCGGGGGCACAGCTGCAGGCGGTGGTGAAGATCGCGGCGGCCCGTCCGCCGGGAAGCGCAGCCCGTACCCTCAATACGGTGGGAATGGCGTATGCGGACAACCTGCACCAGCAAGTGCAGGCAATTGCGAGCTTCCAGCAGGGAATGCTCTATGCGCGTCAGGCCCAGGACATGGTGGTCGAGAGAAAGCTGCTGAATAATCTCGGCTACGCCTACGAGGCGCAGAAGCAGTACGCCGATGCAATGGCGGTGTTCGCGCAGGAGCTGGTGCTGGTCCAGAAGGCCGAGGACCGGCCGACGCAGATCCGCCTGCTCGACCACATGGGCGGTATCCAGTTTGTGCAGGAGAGCGATTACCCGCGGGCGGCGGAGCTCTTTGAGCAGGAGCTGGTTTTACTAAGCACTGGGAATGATACGGCAGCCCGCCTCGAAACGCTGAACCGGCTGCAGACATTGTACTTTTTAAGCGAGAACTACGAGAAAACCGCCGACACCCGAGCGCAGCAGATGGTCGCACAGCGGGCAGCGGGGGATACGGCGGGAGCACGTGGAACCCTGGGCGTCCTCGGCTCACTCTACTTCAAAGCGGGGATGTACGAGAAAGCAATCCCGTTCTACGAGGAGCTTCGAGCGCAGCAGCAGGCAGAGGGAGACCGGGCGGGGGAGGCGCGGACTTTGAACGGCCTTGCCGGAGCCTGTGTCAAGCGGAGCCAGCCAGAACGCGCCCTGGACCTGCTGAAAAAGTCTTTGGCACTGTACCAAGCACTGGGCGATCGCGTGAAAATCGCCCGGACACTGGTGGATCTGGGTGCCGTTCATATCCAGAGCCTGCATGAGGCAGATGCGGGTATCGCGCTGTACACGCAGGCGCTGGCGATGCAGCGCGAGGACCACGACGAAGCGGCAGAGGGGAGGACGCTGAGCGCACTTGGGCCTGCTTACGCCGAGTTGAACCGGTACGCGCAAAGCCTCGAATTTTCCCGGCAGGCTCTGGTAATCCAGCAGCGCATTCGAGACGATGCGAACGCGGCCAAGACCCTGAACAACATCGGGCTGGCGCAGCTGAAGCTGAACCAACCCGAGGATGCCCTGACGGCGTTTCAGACGGCACTCCCGCTGCTGCGTCAGGCCAAAAACCAGACAGAGGAGATATTCGCCCTCACCGGCATCGGAAATGCTTACTCCAGCCTGAGCGATTACCCCCAGGCCCTGGCGTCGTTCAGGCTGGCACTGGCACTCGACCGGGCGCGTCGGGACACGCTGGCCGAAACAGTCGTGCTGAACAACATGGCCGAGATATACCGCGATCAAGGGCATTATGCCGAGGCACTGCAAACGATGAAGCAGGTCGCCGCCGTGTTCCAAACCCTGGGTGATGCCAAGAACGAAGCGACCACGCAGATGAATCTGGGCGAAATCTACTCGGAGCTGGGCCAGCAGCAAAAGGCCATCGAATACTACACGCAGACACTGGTGGTGCAGACCCAGATCGGAGACGAATACGGCATGGAAGTGACTCTGGGTAATCTCGGCGCGGCTTCGGCGAACCTTGGGCAATACGAGAAAGCAGCTGGCTACTATATGCAGTCGCTGACCCTTGCACGGCGTCAGAAGGATCGGGCCGGAGAGGCGACCGCGCTCACCAACATGGGCATCGTGCAGGGAGAATGGAAGCACACGCAAAAAGCAGTCGATTCCTTCCGGCAGGCACTTGTGATCTTCGCGGAAATCAAAGACTTTCGCAGTGCGGCGGTCACGCTCAACGACCTGGGAGTCGTTCTCAGCAACTCTCACCAGACGGCACAGGCGGTCAAGGTTTATACACAGGCTCTGCAGACGATGCGCCGGATCGGCTACCTGGACGGGCAGGCGGCGACCCTGGCGAACCTGATGCTTTTGTGGCAGCCGACCCGGCCCGGTTCAGCGATCTGGTGCGGCAAAGCGGCGGTCAATATCTATCAAGAAATTCGGGGCAGCCTGCAGGTGCAGACAGACGACCCCGAGGGACAGCTTCAGCGCGGCTTTGCGGCGTCCAGGGAAAGCGTCTACCGAAACCTTGCCGATATTCTCATCACGCAGGGCCGCCTCACCGAAGCCCGCGAAGTCCTGCGCATGCTGAAACAGGAGGAGTATTTTAACTTTTTGGGCCGTGATCCGTCGTCCGCACCTGCTTTGCAGCAGCATGTCACACTGACTGCCGACGAAGCGGAAGGCGTCAAGCGGTACGCCGCCCTGGGCGGTGACGCCCCGCTGACACCGCTGTTTGAGACGATGGCCCTCGCCCTGGCCGCCTCTCGCCGCACCCCGGCATTGATCCCCGAGTCCAGCGAAACCGGCGGCCTGATGCGGTCTCTGGCCGGAATGGAGGCGGGGACAGTCGCGCTGTTTACGGTCGTCGAGCCGGACGAAACCCGGGTGATGATCGTCACCCCGCACTTCCAGCAAGCCGTGGGATACCCGATCTCAGCCAAAGACCTGTACCGCAAGGTGTTCGCCTTTCGGAACGCCCTGCAGGACCCGACCCGTGACCCGCGTCCGCTGGCGCATGAGCTTTACAAAATCTTACTCGGCCCGCTCGAAGCTGACCTTCGAGACGCACACGCCACGACTCTGCTCTGGTCGCTCGATGACGCCCTGCGTTACCTGCCCCTCGCCGCCCTGCACGACGGCAAGCAGTACCTGGTGGAGCGTTACAGCATGGGCCTGTTCACCCCCGCTGGAGAAAATCGCTTAGACCGCACGACAGCTCCGCCGTGGCGCGGACTGGGGCTGGGTGTCTCGCAAGCCCACGACGATTTCCCGGCACTGCCGGGCGTCACGCAGGAACTGAGCGGCATCGTCACCGGCCGCCTCCTGCCGGGAACGGTCCTGCTGGACGGCGGCTTTACCCGGCAGACGCTGACCGCAGCACTCGCGCAGAACCGGGGTGCCGATCCGCGCTGGCCGGTCATCCATATCGCCAGCCACTTCGCCCTCAGCAGCCGAGACACCAATTCGTTCCTGCTGCTGGGCGACGGCAGGCACTTGAGTGTCGCGCAGATCAAAACCGATCCGCATTTCTTTCAGGGCGTGGACCTCTTGACCCTGTCCGCCTGCAACACGGCCATTGACGTCAAAACCGGCACCGGCCGGGAGGTAGAAGGCTTCGGGGCACTGGCCCAGCGTTTGGGCGCAAGGTCGGTGCTAGCCAGCTTGTGGCCGGTGGCGGATGCAAGCACGCCGACTTTGATGCGCGAGTTTTACCGTCTGCGCCATGCCAGCCGGACGATGAGCAAGGCGGCGGGATTAAGACAAGCCCAGTTGGAATTGCTGCGGGGCAAAGTTACGGCTTCCACGCCTCCGTCAAAAGCCAACCGGGCGCAACGGGCGAAGGTGGCGGGGGCGGCGAACACGACTTTGCCGCTATTTGTCGCCGACCCAAAGGCGCCGTATGCACACCCGTTCTACTGGGCACCGTTTGTGCTGATTGGCAGCCCGGAGTGAGAAATCTCACAGCGCCCCTGTGCAGAATTGCATGGCAGGAAGGCTTTCCAATCGGTATACTACAGACATCAAACAAACATTGGAGACCGCACCCATGACCGCACCGAACGAGACCGAAACTATCCGCGTCCAGTCCCTGATTACTCAGGCCGGCGTCCGCCTGGGCACCGACGCTGCGTTTAAA
>JAYVVR010000262.1:0-4188 GCA_043786835.1 Armatimonadota bacterium
ACGTCGGAAGTGGATATGGCTGAGGCAATGGCTCTGCGCGAGAGGCTGAACGGCTACGATGAAACGCTCGCAAAAATCTCGCTGAACGACATGATCGTCAAAGCATCCGGTAAAGCGCTGGCAAAGTTCCCCGCCGTCAACGCCATGTTCAAAGACGACAAGCTCTACCCCGGCGTGGGCGTTCATGTTGGTGTCGCTGTTGCGCTTGATGATGGCTTAATCGTCCCAGTTGTCCGCGATGCCGATACGACCCCGCTGCGACAGCTTGCCCAGAACACCAAAGCTCTGGTCAAAAAAGCGCGAGACAAGAAGCTGCAGCCAAGCGAATACAGCGGCGGCACGTTCACGGTCTCCAATTTAGGTCCGTTCGATGTCGAGAACTTTATTGCGATCATTGACCCAGCGCAGGGAGCGATCCTGGCCGTGTCCAGTATCGTCAAGAAAGCGGTTGTCTTGGACGACAATACCATCGCCGCACGGCCTCGCATGAACCTAACTTTCAGCGGCGACCACCGCGTGATGGACGGCGCGACTGGCGCTCGTTTCCTGCAGGAGCTAAAGCGCCTCCTGCAAAACCCGCTGTCGCTGATGGAGTAGGGACGGGAAGAGAAGCCAAGATCGTTTAAGAAGGGCGAGCCTTGCGTTCGCCCTTCTTACTTGTGTCCGCCCTTCTTTTGGGATATTCGGTCTCTGGCTTATGAGGACAATAAATGCTGATAATTACAGGCTTTTCTTGTCTTCAGTGTCGGAGACGCTTTCACGCAAAAGTAGACCAGCACTTCCAATGCCGGTTTCTGGCTCATAGGGAAAACAAATGCTGGTAGTCACAGGCGGGGCAGGTTTTATCGGCAGCGTTTTAGTCGCCATGCTAAACGCGCGGGGCCGCCGAGATATTCTCATTGTAGACGAATACGGCGACGGGCCGAAATGGAAGAACCTGCGCGGCAAGGCGTTTTTAGATGTTGTCATGCCGAAGAAGTTCGCGCATGATTTAGCCGCCGGCGTGTACGACGGCAAGCTCGACGGCATTCTTCATATCGGCGCGATTACGGATACCTCGTTCCCGGACATGGACGAGCTGCAAGCCCGCAATGTCCGCTACACCCGAATACTCGCAACCTGGGCCATGGCGCACGACGTTCGGTTTGTCTATGCGTCAAGCGCAAGTGTCTATGGCAACGGCGCTCTGGGTTTCTCTGATGCCGACGCCGTGACCCCAACACTCTTGCCGCTGAACCCCTACGCGTTCTCGAAGTGGCTGTCCGATACCGAAGCCATTCGCGACGGCTGGACCAGCAATATCGCAAGTTTGCGCTTTTTTAATGTCTTCGGTCCCAACGAATACCATAAAGGCCGCATGGCGTCCGTGCCGTGGCATTCGACCAACCAAATCCGCGAGACTGGCCAGATTAAGCTGTTCCAATCGCATGATTCAAATTACGCCGACGGCGCACAGGAGCGCGACTTCGTGTACGTCAAAGACGTCTGCGCCGTTGTGCTCTGGTTTCTCGACCACCCTAACGCAAACGGCATCTACAACGTCGGCACAGGCCAGGCCCGCACGTTCAACGACTTGGCCGCCGCGATCTTCCGTGCCCTGGACAAGCCCGCCGACATTTCCTATATTCCAACGCCCGAGAATATCCGAGCGGCTTACCAGTACCATACTCAAGCTGACTTAACCCGCCTGCGTCAGCTTGGCTGCGACGTGCCGTTTTTATCGCTCGAAGATGCGATCCAAGACTACGTCGGGACCTATCTCCAAAATGAAACCAATCCGTATTTTTGAGAGAAGAACCTACCCCGGCTCGTCCCTCGCCTCCCCTCCCGAAACGGGAAGGGACAGAGGTTTGGGAGACTGCCGCAGAGGGGCTTCCTTAAGTTCTTTGTCCTCCCTAACAGGGAGGACCCCTGCGAAGCAAGGAGGTGGGTTCCTCGCCCTGCTTTTTCTCCTCCTCGCCCTCCCGCTTCACGCCGAGTCCGCCGAACTGCCGAACTTCCACCAGACCGCGCCCGGCATCTGGCGCGGCGCGGCCCCGACCGAGGCCGGCCTGCGTCAGCTTAAAGCGATGGGTATCAAAACCGTGATTGACCTCCGAATTGCCCCCAAGACCGTCAAGAAAGAGGGTGTTTACGCTCGCTCGCTCGGCTTCAACTGGATTAACCTGCCGATGGGGTCCGACCCACCAACCCTAAAAGAAGTCTCCACGCTGCTGACAACGCTCAAAGCCGCCCCATCGTCACCGGTGTTCGTCCATTGCCAGCACGGAGCCGACCGGACCGGCTGCATGATCGGCATTTACCGGGTGACCCAGCAGGGCTGGACCTACTCGCAGGCGTTCACCGAAATGCGAAAAGACGGCTTCAACCCGCGTTGGGTCAATCTGAGCAACGCGGTCAAGTCGCGGGCGAAATCGTAGAGGTTGTGATGAGCCATTTTTGGGATCGTGTACACGATTTATTTGACACCTATGACGGCTGCCTAGAAGATATTGAGATCAATTCTTTGAGTGGCAACGAAGTGGAAAGCACTCATGCCTACTTGTGCTCACACTCCAAAATTATTTCTGATGATCTTTATTTTTAGTCAAAGACAGTACAGAAAGACTTACGGGCCACCTCTGTCAAAAACGCTGCCCGCCTAGTCGTCAGCGGCGAGGCCGACGCATTCCGTACAGTCGTGCCTGGGTTATCCTATAATGGAACGGTCGTCCCCAATTTGGGGATTTTTGTTTTTGATGACTCAATCGAGCTGGACTATCGCCCTGGCCCGGAATGGGGACCGGCAGGACTGGAAGCTCTGTTCGCCTGTCTTCGTGAAGTGAAGCGGCTTGCACCGTCCGCCGGGATCACGCTCACTGCCGGCCTTGACGCCGTTCGCGAGCGGTTTGCTTTGGCATTAAAACAGTATTTGGACGAGAACAAAGGCAGCCTTACTTGACACATCCCCTCGCAACCGGGTACACTACGCCGATAACCAAAAGATTACACAGAAGAACGCAGGAGGGATAGAGCGACATGGCTCTGCTCACAGAACAAAAACAAGTTGTCATCGAAGGCAACAAAACGCACGATTCGGATACCGGCTCGCCGGAAGTCCAAATCGCACTGCTGAACTCGTCCATCAAGAACCTGACCGAGCACCTCAAAGTGCATCGGCATGACAATCACACCCAGCGCGGGCTGATGGTGCAGATCGGCAAGCAGCGACGCCTGCTGAATTATCTGGCTGCGCGGGACATCAATCGCTACCGTGCGCTGGTCGCCAAACTCGGCATCCGCAGCAAGCACTAAGTTTCCAAAGTAAAGCCTCCCGGCGAAGACGCGCAAGGGAGGCTTTTCGAATTTCACTCTTTCCCTGTTCCCAGCGCGGAGCAGGAACCCACTCCGCCTCGTTCCTCGGCGACCCTCCCTGTTAGGGAGGGTAAAGATTAGGCAAGCCTGCGGGCCGCAACCCTCTTTGTCCTCCCTAACAGGGAGGACCCCTGCGAATCAAGGAGGTGGGTCTCTTTCTGGAGAAACACCCAACACACATGGAACAATTTGTCGAAACAGAATGGTGTGGCGCAACCCTGCGTATCAGCACCGGCAAACTCGCCCAGCAGGCCAACGGCTCTGTCCTGCTCTCAAACGGCGACACGATTATCCTAGCCACCGCCACGATGTCGAAAGAGCCTAAGTCAAACCTAGACTTTTTCCCTCTGACCTGCGATTACGAAGAAAGAAAATACGCGGTCGGCAAAATCCCCGGCGGCTTTGTCAAGCGCGGCGGACGGCCCGGCGAAAAGGCAACCCTCACGTCGCGCCTGATTGACCGGCCTCTGCGCCCGCTGTTCCCCTACGGCATGCGGAACGAGACCCAGATTATTGCGATGCCGCTGTCGTACCAGCCCGAGTTTTCGCCGGATGTGCTTTCCGTCACCGCCGCCTCTGCCGCGCTGATGGTTTCCGACATCCCGTTCAATGGTCCTATCGGCTGCGTTCGGGTGGGACTCGACGCCGACGGCGCGTTTATCTTAAATCCGAGCTTCCCGCAGCAGCAGGAAAGCCCTTTGGATTTGATCGTTGCCGCGTCCGATGACGCGATTGCAATGGTCGAAGCCGGCGCGTCCGAAGTCTCCGAAGCCATGATGCTGGAAGCCATGGATTTTGCGCATGAAGCCTGCCGCAAACTTTGCGACATGCAGC
>JAYVVR010000263.1:0-4168 GCA_043786835.1 Armatimonadota bacterium
GTTGGGATTAGACGCCGTGGCTATGAAACCAGGCGTACATCTTTTGGTCGCCGTCGGCGGCGTCTTTTGCGTTGTACCCAGGCCGGTAATCGGCATGAAACCCATGCCCGGCATCCGGGTACGAAAGTATCTGCGATGGGTTGTGCGCTTTCAGCAGCGCCGTTCGCATTTGGGCTAGCGAGTCCTGCGTGATGCCCTGGTCCAGCCCGCCGTACAGCCCTAGCACCGGCGTGTGGAGCTTTCCGGCAATGTCTATCGGATTGGTCGGATGCAGGGCGTCGGGGTCGCCTAAAATATGCCCGTACCACGCGACCGCCGCTTTGATATTCGGGTTATGCGCGGCGTACAGCCAGACAATCCGCCCGCCCCAGCAAAAGCCTGTTATTCCCAGTTTTGCCGTGTTCCCATGCCCGGACTTCTGCGCCCATTGGACTGTCGAATCCAGATCCGTCATGACCTGAGCATCGGGAACCTTCGAGACAACCGTACTGACAATCGTGCCGATGTCTGTGATTTTTGAGACGTCTCCCTCGCGGGCATACAGCTCCGGTGCAACTGCTAAATACCCGCGTTTCGCGAACCGGCGGCAGACATCTTTGATATGTTCATGGACGCCGAAAATCTCCTGCACAACCAGAATGACAGGATAGCTCCCGTTGCCCGCCGGTCTGGCGTAGTAGCCCGGAATATGCCCGTCGGATGTCGGGATTTGTACTTCTCCTGCCCTTAACCCATGCGTATCTGTGCGGATCGTCTGCGCCGAAACCGGCTGCACTGCTAGGGCAAACCCTGCTGTCAGTGCCGTCTTGACGGTCGTTTTCACAAACTCCCGCCGCGTTTGAGTTGTCATTCGTGTCTCCTCTTGTTGCGCCTACTTCATTCCAAAGCCGCGCTCTTCTAGAATCTGCCGCAGCACATCCCGGCCCGATAGCGCTTCGGGACCGGCGACGCGCCTGGCGGAATGCTCGGACCAGTCCCCATGCACGTCCATCTTCTGACGCGCGTAGAAGCTCTGCATAACCTCGTTGTACTTGGAAACGCCCGCGTCCCGTACCTCGGTGCCATACGTTTCGTGGAAGATGATCCCAGACTGAGGAAGGCGTGGCTTGATTTCAGCCGTATCGCCATCCACTGGCCAGCCGACCGCGAGGCCGAACAGGGCGATGACTCGCGGCGGCAGGTGAAGGAGTGCGGCCAGCTCCTGCGGATGGTTCCGTGCGCCGCCGATGTAGCAGATACCGAGTCCTAATCCTTCAGCGGCGATAGTCGCATTCTGGGCAGCAAGCGCTGCATCAATGACGGCGGTCACGAACATCTCAGTATAATCCAGCGCCGCGCCGGGCAGACCTTCGCTCTCTGAAACTGCCGAGAGCCGGGCCAAATCTGCACAGAACACGAGAAAAAGCGGAGCCTGACGAATGGAGTCCTGGTCGCCGCATAATTTGGAGGCTTCGGCTTTGCGGGCTGGGTTGGTGACAGCGACAACGCTCCAGACTTGCAAATTGGATGAAGACGCCGCGCTCTGCGCCGCCGCCCCCAGCATCTCCAGCGTTCCCGGCGGCAGCGCATCGGGCTTATAGCGGCGGACGGACTTGTGCGCCAAGAGTGTCATCAAAACGGGGTCAGCAGCAAAATCGCCGAGCGGCACAGTCGGCACACTCGCGCCGTAGCGCTGGGTCAGAAGATCTGGCAAATCGGTCATGGTTTGGGAACAGGGAGAGGGTAAGGAAGGTTCCCGGTAGGAATACCGATCAGAACCATGTGTTTTCGAACCATGTGCTGAAGCACATGGCTATTGGGCGCAGACGCCGGGAAACCACCACTTCGTGGAGTTAAGATAAAACCAACTCGTTTCCAGTCCCGCGAGGCGGTACTTGTTAGCGTCTTCGCTGTGCAGCCGTGTGTTTCAGCATGTGGTTCTTATGCCTCTTGATGTCAGGTATACTCATCCCATGCCCGTGCCCGACCAAAAACCTTCGCCGCCCGGCGAAACCTGGCCCCCGTCCCCAACAGCCGACATCCCGGCGGCTCTCGCCGAACGCCGCGCCGATTGGTTCCGGCCTGCGCTCTGGCTCGGTCTTGGGTTCAATATCTTGGCGTGCTGGCCTACGCTGGAACTGCTGCGACGACCCGCAGGAGACGAAATAGGGACAGATGGCCCGATGCAAATGATCTTCGTCACTGCTGTATCAGCACTTGCGGTCGGTATCCCAATCACAATTTGGCAAATGCTGGTGCGGCAAAAACGTGAACAGTCTGCTGTCTGGGAATGGGTAAGCTTGGCTTCGTGCCTGATGCCGTTCCCGTTAGGAGCAGAAACGCTTTCGCTTGTTATCAAGGCAAAAGCATTTGCTGTCGTCGGCTAACTGCCAAAATAGTGTATAATAGAGGAGTTTTGACAGACACAACAAACTGTGATGTGGTGCTGGAACAAGGACCACGAAACTGGTCGGCGCATGTTCCCGACCTGCCGGGCTGTGTCGCCGCCGCACGGACACGCGAGGAGACCGAGCGCCTGATCCAAGAAGCGATTGAGTTTCACCTGGAAGGTCTGTTGCTGGGTGGAATGCCGCTCCCGGAACCGACTGGCGCGGAGAAACGCGCTATTGCCGCTGTTTAGTTTTTTGATAACTTTCGCTGACGATCACTTGAAAATGCTTGGAAAGGCTACTGTATGACTCTCACTACCGCCCCGCCGATGACCCTGCCGGAAACGACCCTGCCGGAAACGACCCTGCCGGAGATGCTGGTCGCGCCGCCGGCTTACGATGTTAAAGATCTCAGCCTCGCCGATGCCGGCAAGCGCCGCATTGAATGGGCCGAGCGCGAAATGCCGGTTCTGCGCTCCATTCGGGAGCGCTTCGAGAAGGAAAAGCCTTTAGAGGGCCTTACGGCTGTGGCGTGTCTCCATGTCACCGCCGAGACCGCCAATTTAATGCGGACACTCAAAGCCGGCGGCATGAAAGTCGTCTTGTGCGCGTCGAATCCATTGTCCACACAGGACGATGTCGCGGCGGCTTTAGTCCAGCACTACGGCATCGCGACATTCGCCATCAAAGGCGAGGACAACGACACCTATTACCAGCATATTCTGAGTGCCCTGGAGCACAAGCCGAATTTCACGATGGACGACGGCGCGGACACGGTCGGCATCATCCACACCGAGAAGCGGGAGCTGATTGAGAACATCATCGGCGGCACGGAAGAGACCACTACTGGCGTTATTCGTTTGCGGGCGATGGCGAAGGACGGCGTTCTCGCGTACCCGATTGTTGCGGTCAACGATGCCCAGACCAAGCATTTCTTCGATAACCGTTATGGGACAGGCCAAAGCACCATTGATGGCATCATTCGGGCCACCAACGTCCTTCTCGCCGGCAAGTTCTTTGTCGTCGCCGGCTATGGCTGGTGCGGCAAGGGCCTCGCGATGCGGGCGAAGGGCATGGGCGCTCAGATCATCGTCACCGAGATTGACCCGCTCCGTGCACTCGAAGCGACCATGGACGGCTTTCATGTCATGCCGATGGCCGACGCCGCGAAAGTGGGCGACTTCTTCTGCACCGTCACCGGCGACAAAGACGTCATCCGGGCCGAGCATTTCGCCGCGATGAAGGACGGCGCGATTGTCTCAAACGCCGGCCACTTCAATGTCGAGATTGACATTCCGAGCCTTGAAAAGATGTCCACGTCCAAGCAGACCGTCCGCGACTTCGTGGAAGAATATGTGCTGGAAGACGGCCGCAAGGTCTTCATTCTGGGCGAAGGCCGCTTGATCAACTTGACCAGCGCCGAAGGGCATCCCGCAAGCGTCATGGACATGTCGTTCGCGAACCAGGCGCTGTCGGCGGAATACATGAACAAAAACGCCAAAACACTGGAAAAGAGTGTGTACGGCGTTCCCGAAGACATTGACAACGAGATCGCCCGCCTCAAGCTGCTGTCGCTGGGCGTTCACATTGACACCCTGACCGAAGAGCAGGAGCGCTATCTCGCCTCCTGGCAGGAAGGCACCTAAGCCTTTTTGTTTCGATTACGAAAGCCCCGGTCTATTTGGTTAGGCCGGGGCTTTTTTACCAAAAGAGCCGAAAGGCCCCTGGCTTTAGCCACGGGGATGTAAGGCTCCGTGCCTTTCCGAAGGCACGATATTCTTTCCTTTGACTTTATTGGT
>JAYVVR010000264.1:0-11554 GCA_043786835.1 Armatimonadota bacterium
TGATCGCCGGACGCGACCCCGATACCCATGAGCGCAGTGCCGGCGTTCAGCATGATCGCCCGGACATCGGCGAAGTCTACGTTGATGATACCGGGAATGGTGATGATGTCCGAAATACCCTGGACACCCTGACGCAGCACATCATCGGCCTCTTTAAACGCTTCCACTAACGTCGCCCGCTTCTCGACGACGCCCAATAAACGATCATTCGGGATGATAATGACCGTGTCTACTTTGTCTTTGAGGTTGTCCACGCCTTCGTCGGCCAGACGGGCGCGGCGTGGGCCTTCGAATTTGAACGGCTTGGTGACGACAGCGACCGTGAGAATGCCCAGATCTTTCGCGATTTCGGCAATCACCGGGGCCGAGCCGGTTCTCGTGCCGCCGCCCATGCCGGCGGTAATAAAGACCATATCCGCGCCTTCGAGCGACTTTTTAATGTCGCTTTTCGACTCTTCGGCGGCATTGCGTCCGACTTCGGGGTTGCCGCCTGCGCCGAGGCCGCGTGTTAAATTCTCGCCAAGCTGGAGCTTGTAATCGGCGGCGGAGATGTCCAGCACTTGAACATCCGTGTTCATCGCAATGAACTCGACCCCGGTGAGGCCGGCATCAATCATGCGGTTGACGGCATTCGTGCCGCCGCCGCCGCAGCCGATGACTTTGATCTTGGCGAACGGTGTAATCTCATCGCGATAGGCGAGTGCCATAGTAAAATCGTCTCCTTGAAAGCGTGCCTCAATAGATTTTGATAAGTGCAGTCAGTTATAATACCGCAAATTAGGCACAAGTGCAAATCTCCCGCAATTTTTCGCGCATCCAGCCCACCGTTTTTGTTAAGTGACGCCCAAGCCAAAATGCGCCCTGTCCAAGAACAGAGCGCACCCAGCTTTATTATTCCGACCCGCCAAGCCCGCCCCAGCAGAAACAGCCTGTGGCCGTCGGCCAGCACGGGAGCGCCGGGGGTTGTTCCGTCGCAGACATAAGCGTGGGTGCCGGTGCTGTATGCCCAGGAGGGCATTACTTCGTACCGATTTCGCCTCCCCTTAATTCGGGACCGCTGTATGCCTGAGAAGGCATTACACCCTATAGTGAACATATCAGCAGTTTGATCAGGAAACTCAGGCGATTGTCAAACGTCAGATCAGCACTTTGCCCAGGGTGACCATATTCACAATTGTGTTTTCCGGCTTATGCACCTCCTCATCTAGTTCACCCGCCCCCCAGGAAATAGTCATCAAATGCTCATGGTCACCGATTTGGCTAATTCTGCTCAAGATAGATAACAGCTTCTCTTTTCCGGCATCGTCCATATAAACCTCAACCGAGCCGCTCAGAGTATACTCAAAAGTCAACATATGTTATTTCCCACTCGACTTTCTCATAATGGAAATTTCTTTTTTGGTAACGAACCGCTGTAGTCACGAGGGCGGTTTACATCAACATGAGGTGGTTCGCCGTAATTGTTTGCTGGATCAATGTGCAAGGAGCGTCCTGTATTTGGATTCACATACCCACCTTTTCCGTTTGCTGGGTCTGGACCTCTAGGAATATATCCCTTCTCACGCATTGCCTTGTCTATTTCTGCGGGAGTCTTTCCCTTAAATGGGTTATAACCCTCTGCCATTGGGTCCGGCTGCCCCGTGAATGTTTGAGTGAGTGTCCATTCGAGACCACGCAAAAAGTAGTGCAAATCGCTTTCGCCTGGCAAACGCTCGTTCACCGGGTGATGTGATTCGCCCTTTGTCTGTGATGCTAGACACGCCTCGTTAGCAGAGTGGTCAGCAATGTTTTGATCCACTTGTTCATTATAAGCCGCACTTTCCCCAAATGCCATGGCCCATTCCCCTGCCTGCGAAGTGTTTACCCCTATGTAACCAGGAGAGTTCTGCGGCGTACTGCCTTCTAGCACCAATCCCGATGGGTCTGTCTCGTTAACCGGATTGTTGTCGGCATACGCATACCAGTTATCCCCGCTTCCCGCCGGGTCCTGGCTGATGAACCTGCCGATGCGACTGTCATAATACCGATGCCTCATCAACATCAGGCCCGTGTCCGCCTCCGTCTGGCACCCGTTCGCTCCCCCGTACCCGAACGGCGTGGTGCTGCCGGCTGCCGCGATGATGCCCCCAAAGCCCGTGAAGTCGATGTACCCAAGCTGGTTCTTGGTCGTGCCGTCCAGCGTCCACAAGTTGCCGAGGCGGTCATTGGAATAGTAAGCCGAGACGCCGCCCCGAGAAGGCAAAAGAGGAGCCAGGCAAGAAGCGCCGTCAGCCTACTACTGGCCGGGCGCGAAAGAGTGGGCGCGAGTATCGCATGATAGGGTCTCCAGGCGTAGTCAAAGACCTTAGCAGACACCGCCACAGCAAGCCTGGAAGGAGGAGGAACCGGGAAAATCTCGGCTCTGATTTACCTTACCACACTATTTTACGAGCCTGACGTATTATTTCAGAGTAAAATTAAAAATAAAAAGGCCGCCGGCTTTGCTGCCGGCGGCCTGGATGCACTTGTGTCAGTGCGGCTTCTTTTCGGGGACATTCTCCGACGAATGGCCGGGATTGACCTTCGCCGTCGGGTCGATATGCGCTTTGGCATGGTTGACCGCAGTCGCCGCTTCGCCGAACCCTGTGGCAATCAGTTTCAGCTTGCCGTCGTAGGTGACAATGTCGCCTGCGCCGTAGACACCCGGCACATTCGTTTCCATGCGCGAGTTGACGCCGATGGAGTTGCCGACAATGTCAAAGCCCCACTGCTTGATCGGGCCGAGATTGGTCAGGAAGCCTAAGTTTAAGAGCAGCTCATCGCACTCATAGTATTCTTCCTTGTAGTTGCCGTTCTCGTCTTTGGTCCGGTTGTCGAAGATCGTGACGCCCTCGACATGCTCCTCGCCATGCACCTGCTTGACTTCGTAGAACGGCTTGAACGTAATCGGCAGGGCCATGACCTTCTCAATCGTGTCTTCGTGCGCTTTGTACTTGTCTGACCGATGGATTTGCAGAATGCTGGCCGCCGAGTCGGCGAGGTTCAGTGTCCAGTCGAACGCGCTGTCGCCGCCGCCGACCACCACCAGCCGCTTGCCGGCGAGAATGCTCTTGTCGGTGACGAAGTAATGCACTCCGCGCCCTTCCAGCTCTTCAAGGCCCGCCTGGGCAATCTTGCGCGGCATGAATGCCCCGACACCCGCCGCGATAATCGCCGATTTCGCGTAGTGGATATGGCCTTTTTCGGTTTCCATTGTGACAACGCCGTTTGACGTCAGCTTCACGACTTTTTCATCGAGCGCCAGTGTCGGCCCGTACTGCATCATCTGCTCGCTTAAGTTTTCGACCAGGTCGCGCGCGTAGACTTTCGCGTAGCCGGCGACATCAAAAATATACTTTTCCGGGTACAGCGCCGAGAGCTGCCCGCCAAGCTGGGGCAGGCTGTCAATGACTTTGGTTTTCATGCCCCGCAGCCCGGCATAATACGCCGCATACTGCCCGACCGGCCCGCCGCCGATAATCGCCACATCAAACAGCTCCTCTGGATTCACTTCGCTCACTGCATACGCTCCGCTTCTAAATCACGCACATACTCCGAGTATTCGGGCTTTTATTATGGCAGAAAACACGCTCCATTGTCAAGTTCAATGCTAGGAAAAGCACGTTGACAGTGCGATAACAATTAAGTTATAATTCTTTTATGACATAGACAGTTGTCTTTTACCAGGATAGTCGCGGCGAAAGCCCAGTGTAAGCGCTTTTGGAGGCTTTGCCCGAGAAGGCACAAGCGAAATGCATTGATTATATGCTGCTTTTAGAAGAGCGCGGAAACCGCTTGCCGTGTAATTACGCCAGCAAAATCGAGGATAATCTTTGGGAACTCAGACCGGAGTTTGGCGGGACGGAATACCGCTTTTTCTACTTTAGTCACAGGGACAACCAAGTTGTTATCGTTCATGCCGTCAGCAAAAAATCCCAGCGGCTGAAATCCGGCGATGTGCGGCTTGCACGTAGCCGGGTAGAAGAAGTGCGCCGCCGCGAGGCCGAACGCCTTGCGACCATCAAGAAAGCAGGAAAAGAAAATGACGCCCCTGGATCAATACAAGACCCTCCAGCAATATGTCACCGAACAGAGTGTGGCTAGTACGACTTTCGCGGGCGAGCTGGCAAAGGCCCGCGAAGGAACCCGCCTCGGCCTCGCCCTGACAGAGATGCGCGAGGAGCGCGGTCTGACCCAGCGCGACATCGCCGCCCGCACCGGCATTAAGCAGCCGATGCTCGCCCGAATCGAGCGCGGCCAAATGCCGACCATCCCCACCCTGCGCCGCATCGCCCAGGCCTTGAACGCCCGCGTCATCATCGCCCCAAATGAGCCGATTATTGTCGAGGCGCTGCCGCTAGACGCCTTGGAGCCAGCGCGAAAGCCGGTCAAGCGCAGTAGATCGGTGGAAGTCGCATCAGCGCGATAAAAGGAGCAAGAGACTGTGAAAATCTTAGTGAAACTCGGCATTAGTGCAGCCGTAACCGTTTTCTCAGTGACAGACTGTAGCCATCCGGTCGCCTAGGCTGGCTCTGTAAAAATCACACCCGGCAACGGTCAGGTGCAAAGCCTTCTTTTTCTGACAATGGACGTGTCGCCGGACGGCAAAACCCTTGTCTTTTCCGGCACGGGGGGCGGCGGCAGCCACTTGTACTTGTTAAACCTGGCCGCAAACAAAGTGACGCAGCTTACTCAGACAACGGCAAGCGATAACTACCCGGCCTTCTCGCTGGAGGGGAAAACGATTGTTTATCAGTCGTCTGCTTCGCCAAGCGCGTCACGTCATCTGTTTCTGATCTCGGTGAGTGGAGGAAGCGCTCGGCAGTTGACGAATACACCGGCGACAAGCGACGAAAGCCCGCACTTCTCGCCAAATGGAGAGAAGATTACGTTTTCGCGGGCAGCGCAGTTTCACGCAAAGTCTGCGCTCCGGTCAACATCAAACGGCTTCGATATTTGGGTCGTCAACCGCAACGGGACTCACCCATATCAAGTCACGCATCTCAACAGCGACGGCGTGATGCATCCGCGATTCTACCCGGACAACCGGCATGTGATTTTTGAGAAGACGACTATTACGGACTCGCCCGCGTCAGGATCAGGTGTAAACGGGCATCGCTGGCGGGGGGCAAGCCATCACCTATTCTGACAGGGCAAGAGGTGCTGCCGCAGGTGCGGCACCGGGCGACGGGAAAAGGCGCGGGCCAGACGTGCCATATTGAACGGTTCAATAATGTCTTGCGTCAGCGGAGGGGACGTTCGGTACGGCGCACCCTTTCGTTTTCTAAGATTGATGCGATGCACGAGAATTGCCTGCGAATATTCCTGCACGAATGTAATCAACCGACTAAGCGCGAAGTCAAACGTATCAGACTCGCTTGAGCCATTACCACTTCTATAATAAAGCAATTCCAGATAAAGCTGGTAAGACAAGGACTATGCAACAAATTGCACGGCGATTGAGCGCGGACGCTGCAAACTACGCCTTCGGCGCACTGATATCAAATCTGTATTAGCCCCACGAAGCGGTGGGTTCCCAGCGTCTTCGCCCAATACACTAATAAAACCCTAGCCGTGTGTTTCAACGCATGCTCCTCCGAAACCAACATGAACGAGCTAACAAACTACGTCATCAGATATTATCCCCATCTGATGACACCGACAGAAGCAGCGGCGAGATCAACGATCTTCTGGAAACGCTGCGGAGACGCCTCCGACTCACCGGAACGGCAGCGTCTGATACAAAAGCGCCTTATCTCTTCGGACCCAGATGTTCAGCAGCTACTCGCTGATGGGCCGGACGATTGCCTTCACAATATCCGCAATCGAATACTTCGAGACAACGCTGACACAGTGTTCCTAAACTATTGCCCCCGGTGCCAGGGACTGGCGCGAACGCCGCAGTCCAAACAGTGCCCGCACTGCTTCTTTTCCTGGCATAACCCGAAATGACAAAAGGGGCGCGGCTGATGCCGCGCCCCTTTCTATCTTAAGCTGGTTAAAGCTTAGTAATCGTCGTCGTCGTGGTTGGCGCTGGCGTTGCCCCGGCCTGACTTTTCCTTCTTCTCGACAATCAGCGAGTTGGTAGACAAAATCATGCCGGCGATGGACGACGCGTTCTGCAAGGCAGAGCGGGTCACTTTGACCGGGTCCACGATACCGGCGGCGACCAGATCAACATACTCTTCAGTGAGCGCGTTCAGGCCGTGGCCCATCGGCAGCGTCTTCACCATCTGGACGACAACCGAGCCTTCGAGGCCCGCATTCGCGGCGATTTGGCGCAGCGGCTCCTCAAGAGCGCGGCGAACAATGTTCACGCCGACTTTTTCGTCGCCGGTCAAGTTCAGCTTGTCCAGGACGGGGATGATGGAAATGAGGGTCGCGCCGCCGCCGGCGACAACACCTTCTTCAACCGCCGCACGGGTCGCCGAAAGAGCATCCTCGAAGCGGTGCTTCTTCTCTTTCAAGGCTGTTTCGGTGGCCGCGCCGACCTGAATGACGGCGACACCGCCGGCAAGCTTAGCAAGCCGCTCCTGCAGCTTCTCTTTGTCATAAGAGCTGTCGGTGTTGTCAATCTGGCGGCGAATCTGCTCGATCCGGCCCTTGACGCCGTCAGTGGTGCCGCCGCCCTCAACCAGAACCGTGTTCTCTTTGGTGATGACGATCTTCTTGGCGGTGCCGAGGTCGGTCAGCTCGACATCCTTCAGCGGGATGCCCAAATCTTCGGTGATGAACTTGCCGCCGGTGAGGATGGCAATGTCTTCCATCATGGCCTTGCGGCGGTCACCGAAGCCGGGGGCTTTGACGGCGACGACGTTCAGGATGCCGCGCAGCTTGTTGACAACGAGAGTCGCAAGCGCTTCGCCGTCTACATCTTCCGCGATAATCAAGAGAGGCCGGCGGGACTGGGACACTTTTTCGAGCAGACCGAGCAGATCCTGGACCGACGAAATCTTCTTCTCAAAAAGCAGGATCAGCGGGGCTTCAAGGGTCGCTTCCTGGCGCTCCTGATCGGTGACGAAGTACGGGGAAATAAAGCCCTTGTCGAACTGCAAGCCTTCGACGACTTCCAGCGTCGTATCAGTGCCTTTCGATTCTTCAACCGTGATGACGCCGTCTTTGCCGACTTTGTCCAGCGCTTCCGCAATCATGGCGCCGATTTCAGGGTCATTGCCGGAAATGGAGGCGACTTGGGCGATGGAGGCTTTGTCGGTGATGTCAATCTTGCGTGACTTCAGCTCGGCAACTGCGGCTTCAACCGCAAGTTCAATGCCTCGGCGCAGGGCAATCGGGTTGCCGCCGGCAGCAACGTAGCGCAGACCTTCGTTGACAATCGCCTGAGCCAGCACGGTCGCGGTCGTGGTGCCGTCGCCTGCGACATCGTTTGTTTTGGAGGCGACTTCGCGGACAAGCTGCGCGCCCATGTTCTCGTACGGGTCATCCAGCTCAATTTCCTTAGCGACCGTAACGCCGTCTTTGGTAATGGTCGGGCTGCCCCACTTTTTGTCTAAAACAACGTTGCGGCCCTTAGGTCCCAGCGTCACTTTGACAGCATTCGCGACGGCGTTTGCGCCGCGCTCGAGTGCCCGGCGGGCTTCTTCGTCAAACAGCAATGTTTTGGCTGCCATAATTTTTTATTTTCCTTGTAAATCAGCCCCCGCCCCCGGCGGTTCCCGCCGACCCCTGCCCCCGCAAGCGGGAGAGGGGTACAGATTCAGAGGAGGACTTTGACGGTATCTTGCCCCTCTCTCATTCTGATGGGGGAGGGGTTGGGGAGGGGGTCTTAGCCCTTAACGGCGTAAATCTGGTCTTCGTCGAGAATCATATACTCTGTGCCGTCGAGCTTCAGTTCGGTGCCGCCGTACTTCGAGTAAATCACGACATCGCCGACCGCGACCGAGACGGTCGAGCGGGTTCCGTCATCGAGAATACGGCCGGGGCCGACTGCAATCACTTCGCCTTCCTGCGGCTTTTGCTTCGCCGAGTCGGGGATATAGATGCCGCCGCTGGTCTGGGTTTCGGCTTCGCTGGGTTTGACCAGCACTTTGTCCGACAGGGGCCGGAAATTGACTGCCATTTTGGTGTCTCCTCATCACAGTTCGTTGTGGTTTTTTGCTAAGTCTGCGCGTTAGCACTCTAGGGTTGCGAGTGCTAAAACCGAACTCATTTTACTTCATTCGCGCAAGAATTGTCAAGACGTACCGGGAATGCCGCCGGAGGGGGTAAACTAACGCAGATGATCAAACGCGCACAAATTGTTGTTCCTGTCGTTCTCTGCGCCGGACTAGCGGGCATTCTTGTTTACCGGCAGGTTCAAAGCGCCAATGCTGCCGATCAAGTCCATTACCGAACCGATGTTGCTGCTGACGGAGATGTCACCGATGCTGTTGAGGCCAGCGGCACGGTTCAAGCGCTGACTATGGTGGATTTGAAGTCCCGTGCCGGCGGACGTTTAATTAAGCTCGCCGTGGATGTCGGCACCCTTGTCAAACCGGGAACGCTGATCGCCCGGATTGACCCGTCAGACACGCTTTCGGCGTACAACCAATCGGCAGCCGATTTGATCACTGCCCACGCCCGGCTATCCCAGGCCCGGCAGCAGGCCCAAATGCTCGGAATGCAGGATGCACTGACCGTCTCGGGGTCCCAGCAGGGGCTGAACTCCGCGCAGGCCAAGCTCACCCAGGCGGAGCAGCTGGCGGAAGTCCAGCCCGCGCTCACGGGCAGTGCCATTGCTCAGGCCCAGGCGACTTTGGCATCCGCCCAGCAGTCGTATGAACAACTTCGCGCTGCCGGCAACCCTCAGGCAAAAGCCGCCGCCCAGTCAGTCTACGCCCAGGCCCGCGCCAATGTCGCCGCCGCCGACGCCGCCTACAACCGCCAGAACTCACTCTCACTCAAAGGCTTCGTCGCTCAGCAGTCGGTAGACACGGCCCTCGCCTCCCGCGATGTCGCCCGCGCCACACTCGCCGAGGCCAAACAAAGACTGCAAACGATTGACGCCGACCAAAAAGCGGCACTGGCCGGGGCCGCCGCACGGGTCAGCCAGGCCAAAGAAGTACTGGCCGCCGCCGAAACGAACCGCTACGAAATCGGAACACGCCAGCAGGATGTCGCGGCTTCCCGTGCATCCCTGCTTCAAGCCCGGATTGCCGTCCAAAACGCGCAGGCAGGCCTCATGCAAAGCAGCATTCGCCAGTCAGATATTCAGGCCGCGTCAGCTGCCGTCTCGAAAGCCCAGGCGGAAGTCAATAACCGCTCGATCCAGCTTCACGATGCCACGATTTATTCGCCGCGTAATGGAGTTATTCTTCAGAAATATGTCGAAGAAGGCACGATTATCACGAGCGGCCAGTCCCAGTCCTCGGACGGCACGAAAATTGTTCAGATCGGCGATGTCAGCAACCTGTTTATTGATGTCAGCGTAGACGAATCGGATGTCAGCAAGATCAAAATGGGGCAGAGAGTCAAAATCGCACTCGACGCTGTACCGGACGCGAAGCCTGAAGGCCGCGTCGTTCGCATTGACCCGCAGGCGACCAACGACCGGGACGTGACGACGGTGCATGTCCGGGTTGAGATCAAAAACCCCGACACCGGTATCAAACCCGGTATGAACGCTACCTGCCAGTTTATCCTGCGCGATGTCCACGGCGTTTTGGTTGTCCCGAGTGACGCCGTCAAAGAAGGCCGAACGGGAGGGAGCACAGTGCGTGTTTTGACCAAAGACAAAAAGGCCGAAATACGCATGGTAACAGTCGGCGTGGTCGGGAGCGATAAGACAGAAATTAAGAGCGGCCTGCGGGCCGGCGACACCGTCATTCTCGGCATTGTCCCGGCGGCGACAGACGGCGGCGGAGCGCCTCCGAGCGGCGGTCCCGGCGGCGGCGGTCATTAGAAACTGTATAGAAAGCCAAGCAGACCCCCTAGCCCCCAATAATGGGGGAACCGAACTACGGACGCGAGGCTTTTTTGTTACGAACGCGAGACCTTTTTATTCCTGTCTTGCTCCCCCATTATTGGGGGCTGGGGGGTCTGCTTGGCTTTCTATACAGTCTCTTAGGCAGCACTGAAACACAGCATTATGAGCACACTTCTTCAAAAGCCACTCCAAACTTCTGAGCCGCCAAGCCCGGTTTCGCCGCCGCCGATCCGGCGGCCTGAATTGCCGCATCGGTTCTCGCAGAACCGGACCCCGGCGCTCAATCTCGGCGAATGCGTCCGAATCGCTTTGCAGGGACTGGCCGCGAACAAGCTGCGGGCCATGCTGACCATGCTCGGCATTATTATCGGCGTCGGCGCGGTCATTACGATGATTGCCGTCGGGCAGGGCGCTCGCCAGAAGACTCTTGGCCAGATTCAGGCGCTCGGCACGAATGTCTTGATTATCCAGTCGGGCCAGACCAAGCGCGGGGGCGTCTTCGGCGGAGCGGGGTCGTCGCGCAACATCACGTTCGACAACCTCGACGCTATTCGGAAGAAGTGCCCTGCCGTTGCCGCCGTTTCCGGCGAGGACATCCTGCCCGCGCAGGTCAAGGGGAACGGGGTCAATACGAACACGACTGTCATCGGGGTCGGGGCGGACTATGCCGACATCCGCAACTTTTCGATTGCCGACGGCCGGTTTTTCACGCCCCGCGACATCCGCGCCCGGTCTCCGGTCTGCATTCTCGGGGCCAAAGTCGCCACTGACTTCTTTAAAGACAAATCGGCGCTGAACCAGCGCGTCCATATCAATTCGGCGTCTTACCGGGTGGTCGGTGTCATGGCCCGCAAAGGACAGGTTGGGTCGCAGAACGCCGACGACCAAGTGTTCATGCCCCTCAGCACGTTCCAGGACAAGCTCGGGCGCTGGTGGTGGCATGGCCGGGTGGCGACCGCTGACATTCAGGCTGTAGATGCCGGCAAAATGGAGGAGGCGTCAGCCCAGATAACGGCGCTTTTGCGCCAGCTCCATCACCGCAAGGCCGATCAGCCCGACGATATCACGGTCAACAACCAGGCTGAGATCGCCGCCGTCGCCGAGCAGACCACCCGAACGTTTACGTTTTTGCTGGCCTCGATTGCCGGCGTTTCGCTGCTTGTCGGCGGCATCGGGATTATGAATATCATGCTGGTGTCGGTCACGGAGCGTACCCGCGAGATTGGAGTCCGCAAGGCCATCGGAGCAAAACGGCGCGATATTCTGTGGCAGTTTTTGATTGAAAGCGTTGTTCTGTCGCTGCTCGGCGGTCTCATTGGCGTTGCCCTCGGCCTCGGCGGCGCGGTGCTTTTGGGCCGTTTGAGCACCGATTACACGCCGATTTTGACTCTGCCGCCGGTGCTGCTTGCGTTCGGCTTCGCCGCCGCCGTCGGCATCTTCTTCGGCTTCGACCCGGCCCAGAAAGCCTCCCGCCTGTCCCCGATTGAGGCGCTTCGGTACGAGTAAGGGAATACAGAGTCCCCCCGGCCCCCAATAATGGGGGAGCCGGAAAAGACGTAGGGGCGCTGCTTACCGCGCCCTCTTTCCCGGTCCCCTCCGGCTCTCCCATTATTG
>JAYVVR010000265.1:0-11550 GCA_043786835.1 Armatimonadota bacterium
TCGTTGACATGCAGACGGGCGGCGGTTTCGGGGTCAATCTTCGCGACTTCCGCCAGCAGCGCCGGATTGCCGGACGTCTCGGCAAACTCGCGCCAGGAGTGCCGCAGGTTTTCGTCAGGTGGCGCAGCCGGAATGTCAAGCCGGGTGGTCAGCGCCCGGACATACAGCCCGGTCCCGCCGACAACGAGTGGGACATGACTGCGTCCGGCGCTTTCGGAACACGCGGCGTCGCCCAAACGCTGAAAATCGGCCAGTGTCCAGTCATCATTCGGGTCGGCAACATTGACGGCATGGAACACAGCCTGCCGCTGGTCGCCTTTTGACGGTTTCGCCGTGCCGATATCCATATGCCGATATACCTGCATCGAGTCGGCAGAAATAATCTCAGCGCTTAAGCGCTGAACCAGCAGAACACCCACCGCCGTTTTGCCGGACGCAGTCGGTCCGACAAGGGCAACACGGTCTTTGAGGCTTCCAATCAGCACATTTGGCACAGCGTCAGTATAGCACAATTCATGAGCCAGGGCATGTCTATTACAAGGGCATGAAGAACGCATGGGGCAAGCCCCAGGGAACGAACTCAAAAGCCGAGGCTTGGATAGAACAGTGTTGAGGCGATACGAGACCAACTTCGCTGGATATCTTATTCTACCCGCACAGCCCGCAGAAGCCAGGCGGCGAGGGCGTCGCGGCTCTTGGCCATTTCGGCCTCCACTTCGGCGTGAGAGAGTGGGGTTTGTGTCACTAAGCCCGTGCCGTAGTTGGTGACAAGGGCGACCCCAGCGTAGCGCAGGCCGGCTTCGCGGCACAAAATCGCTTCGGGAGCGCCGGTCATGCCGACGACCGATGCCCCCCACTGCCCGAAAACACGCACTTCGGCAGGGGTCTCGTAGCGCGGGCCGGACGTGCACAAGTAGGTGCCGTGCGAATGGATACAGGACGCGATTTGCGGGTCTACGGTTTGCAGAAGCGCGTCACGCAGGAGGGGATCATATGGGGCGACAAAGTCAGTGTGCGTCACTTGCCCCGGCTCCTCAAAGAATGTCATGACTTCGCCTTTGGTAAAGTCGAGGAAGTCGTCCAAAATCACAAAGTCGCCTGGAGAGATTTCCGCGCTCAGGGAGCCGACGGCAGTGGTCGCAAAGATGGCATCCACGCCAAGGTCACGCAGGGCGGTGATGTTTGCTTTGTGGTTGATTTTATGCGGCGGCAGCGAGTGGCCAATGCCATGCCGGGCGAGAAATAGCAATGTAAGATCGTCGCCGAGCGCCGCGCGGGTCAGTGACGCTTGCCCATACTCTGTTTCGACTGCCTCCGATGTTCCGGCGATAAGCGCGTTTCCGAAGCCCGTTCCGCCGATGATTGCAACTGTACGCATTGACAAAGCCTCGTTTCTCGTGATACACTTTTTGCCGTGCGACTTTCCGCAAATAGTTTCTCCCATTCTACACGAAACCAACGCTTCTGGCAAGTCCATTTTCTGGCCGCCGCGTTTCTGATGCTGCTGACAGTTATTTACTTTTGGCGTCAGGTCGTGGAGGGGCAGGCGCTCTACTGGGGCGACATCGGCCTGTATTTTGCGCCAATGACAGGGTTCCTGAAGCAGAACTTAAATGCAGGCCGTCTGCCGCTTTGGAATCCGTTGATCTTGTGCGGCACTCCCTATGCCGGCAACCCGCAAGTCTGGCCGCTGTATCCCGTGACGGCATTGCTGCCGTCTGTGTCAGCCGCCCAGTTTCTTAATCTGACCATTGCCGTGCACGTCTGGATTGCGGGCCTTGGCACCTATGCGTTCGCCCGGCGCGGCTACTCGCTCGGCGCCGGCCCGGCGCTTCTCGCGGCGGTGACATTTATGTTCGGCGGGCAGCTCATCTCAAAAGAGCAGTTTCCCAATATGGTGCAGGCATCGGCCTGGCTACCCTGGGTGCTGATGTGTCTGGACGGCCTCCTTCGCAGACGCCGCGTTTCCGATGCGCTGGCGCTCGGCACGGTGTTAGGCTTGCAGCTACTCGCCGCCCATGTCCAGATGACTCTCTTGACACTCTATCTCGCGGCGGCTTACGGAGTGTTTTGCCCCCCTGCCCCACTTCTGGGGCGCAGTATGGATTGGACAAAGAAGGCGCGGCGTGGTTTGGAGGGCGCAGCAAGCAGCGCCCCTGCCAGTTATCCACTCCGGCTCCAGTCCATATGGCTCCTCAGAGCTGGGGCAGGGGGGCTTCTGCTGCTCTCGCTTCTCGTTGCCTGCGGCCTGGCGCTGGGGCAGCTCTTGCCGACACTGGCGCTATTTCGGGACGCGGCGCGGCACCACCTGTCGTTTGCCGTGGTCAACCGCTTTTACCTGCCGTACAATCAGCTTGCAAACTTCGTTCTGCCGCACCTGCATGGAACCCCGTTCGACGGGAACTGGACGGGGCGGGGCAACAGCTGGGAAACGTGCTGCTACCTTGGCGTTTTGTCGTTCGGGCTGGCGCTCTGGGGCGGTATTGTCGCCTGTCGAAACGCGCAATCTCGGAGAGTCCGATTCTGGGTCGGCGTTTTTGGTGTCAGTTTGTGGCTGGCGCTTGGCGGAAGCGGCGGCCTGTATCATCTCGCGTACTTTGTTTTGCCGGGGTTCCGGTCGTTCCATGACCCAGCCCGGTGCCTCCTGCCGGCCTGTTTTGCCCTGTCGCTGCTCGCCGGGTTTGGCCTGGAAAACCTGCCGCAGGTCAGCAGAAAGAGTTTCGCTGCGGCCGGGATAGTCCTGCTGGCGTTTGCCGATTTGACGCACTTTGGGCAGACGCTGTACCCGCTGGCAGACCCGGCGGCGCTTTCGCCGTCGTCGCCGAATGCTGCGCTGGTACGAAGCGACCCGGATATTGTGTCGCATCAGGCCCGGATACTGGCCCCGACAACCGGGGTCTGGCTCAGGTTCACAAACTACAAAGATTTTCGCCAATCCGTGCCAAGCTATCAAACACTCTGGGCGGACACACTGACGCCTAACTTGATGATGCCGTATGGGCTGTCAGACGCGTTTGGCTACGAGCCGGTGGCGCTGAAAGCCACGGAAACAGCGGCAGGGAACGCAGCCCATGCATTTGACCCAAGAGCGACGGCCACCGAAAAAGCGGACGCGGCGGCCCTGAGCGGGGCGCTCGGCGTCAAATATATTGCGCTGGTGCGGACGACACCACCGGAAATCACTCTGCCGGGGCTTGCGGCTGTTCGGACGGCTCCGACGCTGGCTCCGCCGGGGCAACGCTACGGCGCAAAAGCGTTTGTGTTTCTCTCACGCGATACGCTCTGGCAGCCGCGAGCGCATTTGCTTCAGTCAGCGTCGCGGGTCAAAATTGCTGATGATGGGCCGGACAAAGTTTCGCTGACGTTCCAGACAGCCGCGCCTGACACAGTAATTCTCGAAGACGCGCAGGCCGCCGGGTGGTCGGCGGTCTTGGACGGAAATGCGGTTCCGATTGACACTTACGACGGCTGCTTGCGGGCGGTTGCCGTACCGAGATTAGGGCCGCATCGGCTGATATTTGCCTAGGCCCCCACCCCGTTTCTGCTGGGCCTGTATGTCTCCCTCCTGACACTTGCCGGACTGATTGGCGCTTGCAGCTTTGCCGCCGCAAGAAAACTTGCCGGGCAGGAAGGATTTTCGACACGCCGTGCCGAATCATCATAATTACCTACTTCCGGGCAATGCCGCCCCGACCTCTCTCACGCGCCAACTGAACTTGAAGGAAACTTGACTTATGCCAATCCGCTGCGCTTCTGTGCGTTTTTTCGCATGCCTCTGCTCTGCTGCTGCCTTCGCACTTGCTGTCGGCGGCTGTGCCAACAAAACTGAAACTCCTGGCGGGGGTAGGACACCATCAGGCGACGCGTCGAATACCATTACTATCGGCGAGTACGGGTCGCTGACCGGCGACAAATCCACGTTCGGCCACTCCACCGATAACGGCGTCAAGCTTGCGATAAAGGCGATTAACGCGGCAGGCGGCGTCAGCGGCCACACACTGGTAGTTGACGTCCAGGACGACGCCGGGACTCCCGACGGGGCTTCCAGCGTCGTCAAGAAGATCATCACGAGCAGCAAACCGACGGCGGTGATCGGCGAAGTAGCTTCGACGCTGTCCATCCAGGCCGCGCCGATCTGCAACGCCGCCAAAGTCCCGATGATCTCGCCGTCGTCCACGAACCCCAAAGTTACCCAAACCGGTCCGTATGTGTTCCGTGTCTGCTATATTGACCCGTTCCAAGGAACCGCCGCCGCAAAGTTCGCCTCGGGGACACTGCACGCCAAGAGAGCAGCAATTTTGACCGACGCCGCGAACGATTACTCTATCGGCCTGACCAAATTCTTCACCGAGAGCTTTACGCGGGGTGGCGGGCAGGTCACGATCGCCCAGAACTACGGCAAAGACGACGTTGATTTCACGTCGCAGCTCACACAGATTAAAGCGACGAATCCGGATGTTTTGTATGTGCCGGGCTACTACGGCCAGGTCGGCCCGATTGCAAAGCAGGCTCGAGCCATCGGCCTGAACGTGCCGCTGCTCGGCGGCGACGGCTGGGATTCACCCAAACTCATTGAAGGCGCGGGCGGGCCGGGCGCAGCGCTTGAAGGCTCCTACTTTACAAACCATTCTTCCATGAGCGATCCGAAGCCAACCATCCAGAAGTTTGTTTCTGCCTATAAAACCGCCTACGGGGGTCAGCAGCCAGACTCCCTCGCAGCTTTAGGCTACGATGCCGTCGGCGTTCTGGTAGACGCCATGAAGCGCACAGCGGCCCCGGCGAACGGCGATTACGCGTCGCCCGAGTATCGGGCCAAGCTGCGCGATGCGATTGCCGCAACCAAGAGCTACCAGGGCATCACGGGAACGATCACTATCGGCCCGGACCGCAATGCCGTCAAGCCTGCGGTCGTGCTGCAAGTCCATGGCAGCGAATACAAGTATATCACGACGGTAAATCCGTAGGGAACTCCCTGGCCCCCAATAATGGGGACCCGGGAGGCATATTTCGTGGCCCTGTGAATTCTGTTTTTCATGCACCAACTTCTCGAACAACTTTTGATCGGCATTCAGATAGGCAGCATTTATGCCCTGATTGCCCTTGGCTATACCATGGTCTACGGCGTTCTGAAGCTGATCAACTTCGCCCACGGGGACGTTTATATGGTGGGCGCGTATGCCGGCCTCGGCGCGGCGGGCGTTCTCGGGACCTGGCTGCCAGGCCATACGCCCTTGCACACGCTGCTGCCATCGCCGTTCGGCGCGATTTTGGTCCTGCTGACCGCCATGCTGCTCTGCGCTTTGCTAGGGCTAATAATTGAGCAGGCCGCGTACCGGCCCCTGCGAACTCGCTCCTGGATTGTCCCGAGTCTTGTCATCGGCGGCGCATCGGGCTATGTCGCTTACGGGATTGCGCTGAACGGCAACCGGACTCCGGCCTCAGCGATTGCGATTGGAGTGGTCGTCTGGCTCGGAATTGGGGCGCTGCTGCGAACGACTCAAAGCCGCCGGACGGTCGGGACACCGTCGCGGCTAACCGCGCTGATTACGGCTATCGGTGTTTCGCTGTTTTTAGAGAACTTTGGCCTTTTGCCGCAGATATTTTCGTCCGACCAGCGTTTTATCCAGCGCAGCCAGATTGTCACGCTGCCAAACCGTGTTAGTGTTTTAGGCGCATCGGTCAGTGTTCAAACGCTGCTGATTTTCGGCCTGTCGCTCATTCTCATGGCGCTTTTGACTTACATTGTCACCTACACGCGCATCGGAAAAGCGGTCCGGGCAGTCTCGTTTGACGCCGACGCGGCGGCTTTAATGGGCATCAATACCAACACGGTGATTGCGTTTACGTTTGCACTCGGCGCGGCCTTAGCCGGCGCGGCAGGCGTCATGGTGACGGGCCTGACGGGAACGGCATTTACGCCGTATGTCGGCGTTCTCATGGGACTGAAGGCGTTTGTCGCGGCGGTTCTGGGCGGCATCGGCAACATCCCCGGCGCGGTGGTCGGCGGACTGGTCATGGGCCTTGCTGAAACCCTGGTGGTTGCCTACGGCCCCAGCGTGGGCATTCCGAGTACTTATCGGGACGCTGTTGCGTTCTTTTTATTGATTGTGATTTTGCTGGTCCGTCCCGCCGGTCTATTCGGGCGTCTGGCCCCGGAGAAAGTGTAGTTTGGGAAGTTCTGCATTCAAATCGCCGCCTTTGCTGACCCGGATACTCGGGTTCGCCGGCCTGCTTGGACTGCTGTTTCTGGGCAATGCCTGGGTGGAGCGGCCACTAATTGACCAGTCGGTGACCTCGTTCTACGGGATGGACCAGTATAAAGAAGGCATTGTGATCTCGTGCGGGATTTATGTCATCCTGGCCGTCTCGCTGAACCTCGTGAACGGCTTCACGGGGCAGTTTTCGCTTGGGCACATCGGGTTTTATGCGGTTGGGGCATATGTCGCGGCGGCGGTCTCGACTTACGGCCATGCCCGGCTTTTCCCAAATCTCCCGATTGATGGCTCGCCTATTGGGGTGGTTCAAGGCGCATACCCGGTTCTGCTTTTGTGTTTGATCGGGGGACTTGCGGCGGCGGTGGTTGGGTTTATTGTCGGGCTGCCGTCACTCAGGTTACGCGGGGATTATCTCGCGATTATTACGCTCGGATTTGCACAGATTATCCAGGTTGTGATTCGAAACATCAAAGCAGTGGACGGTGCGACTTCATTCACGGGCATTTCACGCGGCGATACGACAATTCTCACGCCCCATCTGACAAACTTTTTCTGGGTCTTCTTGTTTGTCGCCCTGACGCTGTGGGTCTCTTATGGCCTGCGGTTTTCGACTCACGGCCTGGCGTTTCTGGCAGTACGGGAGGACGAAATCGCCGCCGAGGCGATGGGCATTCCGACGACCCGCTACAAAGTCACGGCGTTTGTGCTGAGCGCCTTTTTCACCGGCATTGCCGGGGCGCTATTTGCCTTATATCAGCCGTCGCTCTCCAACGACCAGTTCTCGTTCGTCCGCTCGATTGATACGGTTGTCATGGTCGTTCTCGGCGGCCTCGGCTCTATCAGTGGCGTTGCGATTGCCGCCGTGCTTCTGACTATTCTGCCGGAAGCCCTGCGCGGGATTGACCAGTACCGTTTAGTTGCTTACTCGCTGCTTTTGATTGTCCTGATGCTGACCCGGCCCCAGGGCATCTTTGGGCGCGAAGAGCTGTCCCGCGCCTGGCTGCTCGGCCAAATCGCAGCGGTCAAAAGCTGGTTTAGCCGGCGTTCCCTCCGGCCTTCGTAGGGCCGGTCCCTTCCCGCCTCTCTCCCACCAATCCAACCATTCTGAGAATATCGCTGACCTCGCGGTGCGCTTCCACCGGGTGCCGCAGGGGGAAACGGGCGTTTATCTCGTAATGGTTGCGTCGCCCCTCCTTGATCTTTGTGATCGCCCCGGCCTGTTCCAAATCGGAGAGGATCCGCTGCACGGCACGCTCCGTAATTCCGACGGCGGCGGCAAGATCTCGGATCCGCTGCTCGGAGTCGTCCGCAAGGCAAATCAAAATGTGGCTATGGTTGGTGAGAAACGTCCAGGTTCCAGCTGAGATTGACATAAAATTCCCTCTTGTAATACGAATAATAATACACGAAACTATTGACATGTATTATTTTACGCGCTATAATCTTCATTATACAGCCGGGAACACCCTCCCGTCAATAAGAAAAGAGGAAAATCAATGCCACTCGCCACGCTCGATGCCACGCCTGGACCCCCGATACAGCGCGAGGAGGCCATAAATCACTTGACGGAACGTGCCGGCCTGCGTGAGTATGCGCTTCTGGCTATTCTCCTCGCTGCCGCCTTCTGTTCTGCGGGACTGCTTGTTTGGCAGACTCTCTCCCCGCAGGCCGCCGTGTTTGGGGGTATGATTATTGACCGCCTCAGCACCCTGCTCACGCTCCTGGTGGCTGCGGTCGGCGCGGTCACATTTCGGTTCTCGCTGGTCTACTTGGATGGCGAACCGGGACAAGTGCGTTTCCTCCGATGGCTTTTTTGGACGATCTGTGCGGCCTACCTGCTCATGCTTTCGACAAACCTCTGGCTGCTGTTCTGCGCCTGGCTCGTCGTCAGCGTCGGCCTGCATCAGCTTCTCCTCTTTTACCAGGACCGCCCGGCGGCGCTGCGTCCGGCCCGGAAAAAGTTTTTCATCAGCCGCCTGGGAGACGGAGCGCTACTGTCGGCGATCTGCCTGATTGGAGGACACTGGAAGACATGGGACCTACGGGACTTCCTGGCGGCCTCCGCGCACGACACCGGCGGGGTCGTCACGCTTGTCGGCGTTCTTATTGTCATCGCGGCGCTGACAAAGTCAGCCCAGTTCCCTTTTCATAGCTGGCTGCCGGAGACCATGGAAGCGCCCACCCCCGTCTCGGCGCTGATGCACGCGGGGATCATCAACGCCGGCGGCGCTCTGGTGCTACGCTTTGCCCCATTGATTTCTCGAACACCTTCTGCCCTCTTCCTGCTGGCGCTGATCGGAACGACAACTATGGTCCTGGGAATGCTTGCGATGTGGGCACAGCCGAATGTCAAGCGCACCCTGGCCTGGTCTACCGTCAGCCAGATGGGGTTTATGATGACTGAGTGCGGTATCGGCGCGTTCTCGGCAGCCGCCCTGCACATTATCGGGCATGGCTTTTATAAAGCCTGGAGCTTTTTGCATACTGGGGATGTTCCGAAATATACGGCAGCGTCGGCAGCGCCTATATCCCCCGCCGCAGCACTGTTGGTTTCTGCGCTGGGAACCGGCGCGGGCCTGCTTTTTGTGGTGGGGACAGCTCGGCTGACCAGATTTTATCCTCTGCACTCGCCGGGCGAGCTTGCGCTTTCCCTGATTCTTTCACTGTCTCTCGGGCAGTTCTGGGCCGCCTGCGTCCGCACCGCGCCTCAAGCTCGCCGATGGACGGTACTGGCAGGCGTGGTCTTGGTCAGTGCGTCCGCTTCCCTGGCCGCCTGTACGCTGTATGAGGGGGCAAACGCCTTTTTCGCTCCGGTCTTCGGCCCTTTGCCGAATGAAGCCGGACCCGTGGCGTGGGCCACCGCGTCGCTGCCGGTCGTCGCCCTGGCGGCGCTGTGTGTTCTGCACCCGCTCCTTCCGGCGCTCATGCAGACAAAGCGCGGCCGGGCCTTTCATGTTCATGCGCTTCACGGGTTTTACGTCGGCGCTCTTGCCGATCAGATTGTAGACCGCTTTTCACCCAAGACAGACCAACGGAGAACCGATTATGCTTGATGTCACTGGGGCCGCAATAGAACAAAAAATTGAGGGCGTGCGGGCGGATATTGCCCGTATCTTCCAGTGGATACCGCCGCTATGGGATTTGCCGAACTTTGTTGCCGTCAACCCATTCCTGGGCTTTGCCGAACAGACGCTGGTGAGCGCCGCGAGAACTCTCAAAGACGGCCTCGGCGCAGAAGTTTTGCCCCCGGTTAGCTTCTACCGTGCCCGGTGGCGGGAAGGCGCGTTCGGCCTGCCGGACCTTGCAGAAGCCGCCCGCCGCTTCGGGGACAGCTCAGCCCAGCTGGAAAGAGTACTCAACGACGAGGCTCTGATGAAGACGCGGACAGTCCAAAAAGTGTCGACTTATGCCGAGAGGCATGACAAGAAGTACGGGACATCTTGGAATATTTTCCTCATTAACGCCGCCACGCGCTGGTGCGCGGTGACTGCGCGGCAGGGCGGCACCTTTGGGCTAGGCGCGGGGCAGCAAAGCGGCCTTTACGAATCGTGGCGGGAAGCGGCGGCTTCAGACCATTCGCCGGAAATCGCCGGGCTGGCCGGGTGGCGCTCCTGGGTGAGCGACCTGCCCACATCTGCCGAAGGAGCGATTTATGAAATGCTGGCCCGGCTGGAGGTCTCTGAGGCAGACCGGACACTGTATCTTTATCGCCTGCTGAGCGGCGTCTACGGCTGGGCATCCTTCTTCCGGCGTTCTTCCTGGGAAACCGGCGCTGATACGCCCGGCCAACTGCTGGATTTGCTTGCGGTGCGGATTTGCGGCGATGCCGCCGTGCCGATGCTGGCAAAGACGCCTCGAAACGCGTTGAGTGGAGAGAGCCTGCAAACAGTTGAAGATGAGAGCACTCGTTTCGTTTTTCAGGAAGCACTTGAAAATGGGTTTGTGCGCTCTCTGCTGACCACAATCACTTCCGCGCCGCAAGTTCCGCGCTCCGAACGTCCGGCTGTCCAAGCTGTGTTTTGTATTGATGTCCGCTCCGAGCCGCTGCGGCGTCATTTGGAAGCCGTGTCAGAGGCGGTGGAAACGCTCGGGTTCGCGGGGTTTTTCGGCGTGAGCTTGAGCTGGCAGGAGGGCGGGACCGTGAGTGCCCGCTGCCCTGTGCTTCTGAAACCGACTGTCAAAGCATTGTCCGCCGCACCCGCTCTGCCCGGTTTTGAAAAAACAGTGAAGTCTCTTCAAAGTGCCCCTGCTGCATCGTTTAGCTTTGTTGAGCTGCTCGGCGCGGTTTACGGCGTGGGATTGGCGAGTGATGCTTTGGTGTCTCTCTCTCAGAAAACATCTTCCGAGGACAATGTGCGGTTTGAGTTTGGGATAGATATGCAGGACCGACTTGAACTTGCGGCAGGCATTCTCAAGAACTTGGGGCTGCGCTCGCGCTTCAGCCGCCTGGTACTTCTGTGCGGACACCAGGGAAACAGCGCCAACAATTCCCACGCCGCCAGCCTAAACTGCGGTGCCTGCGGCGGTCACAGCGGGGCCATTAACGCACGTGTCGCCGCGGCCTTGCTGAATGACCCATCGGTGCGAACGTGGCTGATGAGACGCGGCTTCGACGTTCCTGACGACACCTACTTCCTGCCGGGTGTCCATAACACGTCCACGGATGAAGTGACGCTGCTCGATACTGATCAAGCTCCGCAGAGCCACTGCTCCGACCTTGCCCAACTACGGCACTGGCTTGGAGAGGCCGCCGAGCGAACACGGCAGGAGCGGGCACCGGCACTGGGCCTCCCCGAAAAGCCGCCTGGCGTATTAAAAAAGCTGCTCCGGCGGCGGGCCAGGGACTGGTCGGAAATGCGGCCTGAATGGGGCCTTGCCCGCAATGCGGCATTTATTGCCGCTCGCCGCGTCCGCACTCGCGGGATTGATTTGGAAGGCCGCGCGTTCCTGCATGAGTACGATTGGACGACAGACCCTGACAATTCGATCCTCGGCCTGATTCTTTCTGCGCCAGTGGTAGTCGCGTCGTGGATCAGTCTGCAATACTTCGCTTCAACCGTTGACAACGACACATTTGGGTGCGGGACAAAGGCGCTGCATAACCGCGTGGAAGATTTAGGGGTTGTGCTTGGAAATGGGGGAGACTTGCGGCCTGGCCTGCCGCTGCAGTCCGTTCACACCCTGGAGGGCCGGTGGTATCACGAGCCGCTCCGGCTGCAAGTAGTTGTTGAAGCGCCCCCGGACCGCATTGACGCGGCGCTGTCTGTTCACGCCGGGGTTCAGGCCCTAGTCGAAAACGGCTGGGTGCGCCTGTATGCCCTCGACCCAGCCGCCC
>JAYVVR010000266.1:0-4148 GCA_043786835.1 Armatimonadota bacterium
GAAAGAGTATCGGCGAGCGTTGTGGGCCGCAACTTTTCCTGTAAGTAATACTCGACCGCTTTGACATCATGCCGGGTCGTCTGCTCGATCTGCCGCACCTGCTCGGCCTCGGATGCATCAAAGGCCGTGACGAGGCTGCGTAAATAGGTTGTTTCGCTGTCGGTGAACGCCCGAACTTCAGGAATTTCCGGTCTCTCCGAGAGAAACAAAAGCCATTCGGTCTCGACCCGCACCCGGCACTTGATCAGCGCCGCTTCGGAAAACTCCTGGCTCAAATCCGACGTAATTGCTTCGTACCGCCCGTCAATCGGGGAAATTGCCGTCACGGACATAGAAATCTCCTGCGCTTCTTTCTGTCGTCACAAGGTTACAAACGGCGTGATTTTCGCCAGTTTCTTCGGCCCGATGCCCGGAACTAGTGTCAATTCGTCAATTTTCGCGAAGCCGCCTGACTGCTGACGGTAGGCCAGAATACGCCCCGCCATACTCGGTCCGACTCCCGGCAGCCGTTCCAGCTCTTCCAGTGTTGCCGAGTTCAGGCTAATCTGCTCGCCTGAGTCTGCGCCGATTTTGCCGCTCCGACTGCTTCCGCCCTTGCCTCTGGTCCGGCCTGCTTTTGAGACTGTCAGCGTCGGCGCTTTTGATGTCATCGGCACACTCGAGATCGGGGCAGAAGGAACGACTGCAACAACCGGAACCATGCCTCGCTTCGGGACAAAAACTTTCTCGCCGTCGGTGACCAGTTCGGCGAGGTTCACGGCCTCAATGTCCGCGTCTGCTGTCGGGCCACCTGCGGCGAGAATGGCCTGCATAACCCGGCTGTTTTTCGGCAGCACATACAGCGACGGGCGGCGGACTGCGCCGGCAACGTCTACATATAGCCGCTTTGGACGCGTCGGCGCTGCCGCTGCTGCCGGAACAACTGCGGCGGGTGAGGCCACAAAGACAATAGGCTGCTGCTGCGCCGGATGCCCTCGGAGCAGAACGACGCCGCTGCCGAGGAGGCAAGCAAAACAGATAACGAGCAGTGCGGCGCGAACTTTGGCATCATGCATAGGTGGTTTCCTCCGTGTACAAAAGATAGTCATCTATTACGAAGGCATAAATGCCCTCGCTGGGGGGCGCGGACGCCAAGCTACCACCTGCGCGGTAGAAGAATTGGATTAGAAGAGTTTGTTGGCTTCTTCGGCTCCGGGCAACAGATCGCCATCGGCGTGGTGCTGTTTTTGGTTTTGGATATATTCAATCAATCTGCGGCGATGGCTGCGGCTGATCGAAAAGCACCCGTAATTCGCCTGCCAGGCGAACCATTCACCGGGGCGCAGTTTTTCGGAGACAAACCGCGATGAGCCGCCTTTGATGTGGCCTATCAAGTCAGCGACTGTGATGGTATTGTGGATCAACAGCAGCAAATGCACATGATCCGGCATTCCGCCAACGGCCAGTACCTCGCACTGTTCGTGGTGGCAGGCTTGTTCCACGCAGCGATAAACTTCTCTCTCGATTTCCTCCGTCACCAGCGGTAAACGGTCCCAAGTCGCCCACACAAAATGCAGACAAATCTCCAGCTTATTCCGGCGCACCTTTCGTCCCTCCCTAGACCCGTCTCAATCCTCTCAAAAATCTTGTCCCACACGGGTGGGACCTTGGCGTCCGCGCCCCCTAGCGAGGGCATTTATGCCCTCGCACAAACGCCCTCTTATCTCTTCCTTAAACCACAATATTGACCAGTTTACCCAGCACGACAATGACCTTCTTCGGCGCATTTCCGCCAAGTGCTTCCACAACTTTTGGGCTGCTCAACGCTAACTCTTGCAGCGCGGCTTGGTCTAAGTCAGCAGGCGCAGTAATCTTGTCGCGGACTTTGCCGTTGACTTGCACGACCAAAGTCATCTCGTCGTTCTTGGCGACGCTTGGGTCCGCTTGCGCCCACGCATGATGGTACAAATAGCCTGTTTGGCCTAACCCGACCGTCCAAAGCTCGTCGGCGAGATGGGGTGCGAAGGGCGCAAGCGTCAGCACAAAGTACTCAATCGCCTCATCCAGCGCCGCCGAGCGAGTGCCGGACGGCAGGGCGTTTGCGACCTCGTACATGGCATTAGTCCATTCCATCAGGCCCGCGACTGCCGTGTTAAAGCGAAAGTTTTCCAGGTCATCAGAGACGCGCAAAAGACTCTGGTGCGTTTTGCGGCGTAAGTCGCGGTCTTTGCCGGTCGCACCGCTGATATCCCGCCGCCAATCGGGAGACCATCCAGTGCTAAACTGGGCGACTAAGCGATAAACGCGGGCTAAAAACTTGGCGGAGCCGCGAATGCCGTCTTCGCTCCACTGCACGGTCTCGTCAAACGGGGCGACAAACATCTCGTAGACGCGCAGGCTGTCTGCGCCGAACCGTTCCGCCGCTTCGTCGGGCGTGACGATATTGCCTGCCGACTTCGACATTTTTGCCCAGCGATAAACAATATCGCTTTCGCTGAACTTCGGCAAGTCTTCGGGCTTAATGGCCTTCCAGTCATCAATCTTTTCGTCTTCGCCCTCGTCTACATCTTCGTTTACGCCGGTTTTGCGGCCCGGCGTGTAGGCCAGCATCATGCCCTGGTTCCGATAGCGCTGGAACGGCTCGTCAAAGCCGAGCATTCCAGCATCAAACAAGACTTTAGCCCAGAACCGGGAATACATCAAATGCCCAACGGCATGTTCCGCTCCGCCGACATAGGTATCTACCGGCAGCCAGTAGTCAGCGGCCTCGCGGGAGAAAGGGGCGTCGGCATTGTTCGGGTCAGTGAAGCGCAGGAAGTACCACGACGAACAGGCCGCGCCGGCCATCGTGTCGGTTTCGCGCCGGGCCGGCTCCCCGCAGAGAGGGCAAGGCGTTTTGACAAACTCTTCTATTGCTGCAAGTGGCCCTTCGCCGGTCCCCGTCGGCTGGTAGTGTTCGACCGCGGGCAGCAGAACGGGAAGCTGGTCTTCAGGAACTGCGACTTCGCCGCAGGTCGGGCAGTGGACAATTGGAATAGGCACTCCCCAGTAGCGCTGACGCGAGACAAGCCAGTCCCGAAACCGGTAAGTGACGACCGGTTTGCCCTGACCGCGCCCTTCCAGCCAGCTTGCGACTTTTCGGACAGTGTCCTTGCCGCAGGCCAACCCGTCAAAAGGCCCGGAGTGCACGAGAACGCCTTTGTCAGTGGTCGCCGCCGTCATTAAAGCGCCATCCACTTCTGCGCCCAGTTCCTGATACACTGGTACAACCGGCAGCTTGAACTTACGAGCAAAATCAAAGTCGCGCCCATCATGCGCCGGGACCGCCATAATTGCGCCGGTGCCGTAGCCCATGAGAACGTAATCGGCAATCCAGATTGGGACTTGCTCGCCGTTGACCGGGTTCTCGGCATACGAGCCGGTAAAGACGCCAGTCTTTTCGCGCCCTTCTGCCTGCCGGTCCATTTCAGTTTCCCGTCCCGCCCGCGTGACATAGGTGCTGATGGCATCGCGCTGGGAATCCGTCGTCAGCATTTCAACGAGTGGATGTTCCGGGGCCAGCACGAGAAACGTCGCGCCCCAGAGCGTATCGGGCCGGGTGGTGAAGACCGTGATGGAAGCCCCCCCGCCCCAATTCTGGGGAGCCGGAGAAGAATTGTCCGTACCGGCCTGCTCCGCATGGCTTCCCAGAATTGGGGTGGGGGGGCTGACCTGAAATGTCACTTCCGCGCCTTCGCTGCGTCCGATCCAGTTTCGTTGCTGCTGCTTGATGCCTTCGGGCCAGTCGAGCGTGTCAAGCCCAGCCAGCAGCCTTTCGGCATAGGCTGTAATCTTCAAGTACCACTGCGGAATCGAGCGCTTTTCGACCAGCGCGCCGGAGCGGACGCCGCGCCCGTTGACGACATCTTCGTTTGCCAGCACGGTCTTGTCAACTGGGTCCCAGTTGACGGGGGCATTCTGCCGATAAGCCAGCCCCTGCTTGTAGAGCAGCAAAAAGATCCACTGAGTCCATTTGTAGTAAGCAGGATCGCTCGAGTTGATCTCCCGGTTCCAGTCGTAGCCCATGCCGATCAAATCTACCTGGCGCTTGTAGTTTGCCGCAAATTCCTGCACCATCGGCCCAGGGTTCCGCTGCCGCTTGATGGCTTCGTTCTCGGCGGGCAGGCCAA
>JAYVVR010000267.1:0-4128 GCA_043786835.1 Armatimonadota bacterium
GAAGCTGCGCTTCTGCTGCGCCGGGCCGGCAAAACCGTCATTTGCTGCGGAAGCACGGACAATTTCGCCGCACGAGACTTTACCGGCGGCAGAGCGGCAAAACTTTGGAATGAGCTGTTGAGCGCGGGAGCGATTTTGGTGCCGGATACTAGTGGCGCTGTTATGGAGCATTTGGGTGATATTGCGCAGAGAATAGACGAGGAAGTAAACTTCCTCGATCCGATGCTCTCAAAGATCGCATGTCTGAAAGACTAGGAGAACACTTCTTGCAATGGAAGCTGTCATTGAACACATTTTAGAGCCGGAAATCGCCGGCCCCGCCCCGCGCCGCCTGCATCTGCCGATCCGGGCAAGGCTCTTGCTGGCAGTCGCAAGCCTGCTGCTCGGCCTGTTTGTCATCGGAAGCGGACGCGCATTGTGGGAAGGGGTCAAGCTATCCTGGCTCGCCCACGCCGGATACACTGTTTCGGGACAGATTGCCGAAATCCGTACCGCTCCGTCCGGGCTGAAAGACCCGGCGCTCCAGCAGACCGCGCTTCGTTACACGGCTTCCGTGTCTGGCCCGAACGGCCCGGTGCAAAAGAGCGGATGGGTTGCCCTCGGCGAGCCGCCTGCCGTGCCGAACCCCGAAAATCAGCCTGCAAAAGTCTCTGCTGTTCCCGCATTTCATCTCGGTCAGCCTATTCCCCTGCGCGTCGTTTTGTTCGGCGGTGCGGTCATCTGTCAGCCCTGGGGAACGGGTGCAGGCAGCCGCATTTGGACGCTGTTCCTGACCGGCGGCCTAGTCACGGCAGTCAGCCTCTTTTTGCTTCGGCGTCTGACACGCTGGGCGGGCAGCCGCCTTCACCTCTTGCGTTTCGGCACGGCGACAATCGGCACCATTACCCACACGCGCTCCGAAGCCGAAGACATGGTCCGCTACTTCCTGCGCTACGGCTACCCCGGTGGCCCCGAGTCAGGGCGCGAAGAGCAGGTCAGCGCTGACCAGTGGCGGACATTCCACGTCGGCCAGCCCGTTACGGTTCTGCACGATCCCAAAGACCCCGCCCACGCCGGTTTATACGCGCTGATTGCCCAGAAGTGAAGGGCAGCGTTCGGAAAGGAACCATGGGTTGAAACACACGGCTAGGGCTTTATTGGGGTACACGGCGCGGACGCCATTAAACACCCGCTTCGGGGGGTTAAGAAAAGACACTTCGGATTGTTCCCAGTGCCGCGCCCTCCGGGTAGCCAGTGCTGCCATTGCGGAAGCGGTACTTTTTAGCGTCTTCGCTGTGTAGCCGTGCAATTTATTGCATGGTCGTATTATGGCATGGTCCCTAAACCCGCGCCAGAAGCTCAGGGTCGTCGGAGACCGGCACATTGACGCGGCGGGAGACTGGGTACGACTCCATTTCCTCCGACGGGTAAGGCACGAGCAGAGGCAGCAGATCGCGGCTGTCGGTGACGGCGCTGTCCAGCCAGAACGCTTCGTCTTCGGGACGCAGGATGACCGGCATTCGGTCGTGGATCGCCGCCGCAACGGCATTCGGCGTAGTCGTGATGATCGTGCAGGAGCGGAGCGGGGAGCCATCGGGGGCGAACCATTCGTCCCACAGACCGGCGAACGCGAAGAGGCCGCTGTCTTTGCGGTGCAGATAGGTCGGAGTTTTGCCGGCTTTGGAACCTTCCGCCGGAGCCTGCCACTCGTAAAAGCCGTCAGCAGGGATGAGGCAGCGGCGGCGGGTCAGCGCGGTCCGAAACGACGGTTTTTCGGCGAGGGTCTCGGCGCGGGCGTTGATCATTTTATTGCCGATAGCTGGGTCTTTGGCCCACGACGGGATGAGGCCCCAGTGATAGCTTCCGAGATGCCGGGTTCCGTTTTGGGTCACGACCGCCACATTTTGGGTCGGCGCGATGTTGTACCGCGCTTCCGCTTCCAGGATGTCTGACACCTCAAATCGCGCCGCGACTTCGTCCGGCGCATGATGCAGCGTAAACCGTCCGCACATAATTACTCTCCAAAATATCTGTCAAAAATATCTGTCAAAATTGCTTGACAGCGTGTGCGAGTTGTGATATAGTAGAGTTATCGCAGGCGTCCACCGCCGGCGAGACCAAACAAACCTCGTGCGCTTCCCCGCGCACTCGTGAGAACCGCCGCACTGTGTATCCCCGCACAGCGCGGCGGTTTTTTGTGTCACCGGATTTGCAGGAATTTATGAGTTTGCAGGGACAGACTGAGAAGCATCGGATGCTGCTTGACGGCTTCGACGCACAGCGCGACTGCCGCCGGGTTCAACGCATTCGGCTGAATGAGCGTCTTGCGGCCATGTCCTCGGACGCCATCGAGCGCCCGTGCCAAATCTTTTTCATCGTCTACTACGTATTTAAACTCGGCGGCGTGGGTCTCGTACCAGGAATGCAGACGCCCGCCCTGCGGCTGCTTCGGCGAAACCGTGACATGGTCAATCTTCCAGAGAGGCTTGGGCCGGGTACCATTGGTCTCGAGTTGGAGCTTATAACCCCGTGCATGAAGCAGGCGGCAGAGAGGCAGCAAATCGTGCAGGGTCGGCTCGCCGCCGGTAAAGCAGGCCCACCGGCAGGGTCCCCCTACCCGTTCGATTTCGTCCGCGAGGGCTTCCGGCGTGTAGGTCTCTTTGACCCGGAAGTCGGTGTCGCAGAAATCGCAGGCCAAATTGCAGCCAGCAAAGCGCACGAAGACCGTTGCCTGCCCGGTCCGCAGCCCTTCGCCCTGCAAAGAATAAAAGATCTCGACCAGCGGGAGTCGGCCGTCTTTCGCGACTGCGAGTGCGCCTAAAGTTGCCGCCGCCGGGTCGGGGGTTGCGCCTAAATACGGCTTGCCGGAAAGTGTCTGCACCATGGGTCTATTATACCCGGTCGGCAAAGATTGGCCATCACGCGAAAAAACGCCCCAGCTTGTACAAGCCAGGGCGTTGTGCGCGCGTCGCAATTTATTGCCACGCCGTCTCTATTTAACCGCCGTCTCTATTTAACCGCCGTCTTTGTCTGCATCGCCGCCGATCTTCGGACCGCCAACCACTTTGACTGCCGCCTGATAGACACGCGCCTGCTCCGACTTATACGCCGCTGTGTTCAGCGTATGCTTCTTCGCCGCCGAGCGGTAAAGCGTGTCAGCCTGCATCGAAAGCAGGGTGACCATGCTGAGGCGGTAGCTATCCTGGTCGGGCGACGACGTATCCAGCTTCCGGGCCAGCGTCCAAACCTTGCGGCCTGGCGTGGTCGCGACATAGGCGCTTTTCGCACGAAGCCTGGCAAGCGTCATTTGATTTGGGCCTACCAGGGTCAGACCGTCCGAGCCGAGATGGATTCCGTTGTAGGTGGACTGGAACATATCGCGCAGATCGGTCGCGAACAGGTCGCCGTAGTTGTTCGGCGGCAGGCCCATCAAAAGCTCTTCGGTCTTGACGATGGACGCCGTCGAGTAGTGCCGCTTTGCCAGATATCCGGGCTTCGCGTAGGGGCTGATGACAACTAGCGGAGTCCGGTGCGGGTCGAGATGGTCGCGGCCTGACTGGGCATCGTCGTAGGTGACAAAGATCGCTGAACCAGTGCCATCCGCGCTGTTGTAGTACGCGGGCGACGCGATGATGTGCTTGACTACCATGCCGAGGGCCGTGTCGCCGTCGGCAATCAGCTCCGCGCCCGACGGGTCCCCACCGGTGAGGGTGACGTTCGTAGTCGCCGCCGAGCCGGTGTGGTCGTTCGGCTGGTACAAGTAGATATACGTTGGCAGCGTGTTATTCTGAAGCATTCGGTCGTAATCCGCGATGAATTCCAAAGCACGGCGCTGATCGGAAATGCCAAAGTTGTAGCCTGGATAGTTCTTGTCGAGGTGCGGCTCGCCGCTTGCGTTGTTCTCGCCGAGAATGGCGAGGATCGGGTTCTTCAGAAAGTACGACTGGCCGAGGCCCTTGGTGGCTGTCGTGACATCGCTGTTCGGCGCTTCGGTCGGCGCATTCGCGGCAGCAGCAGTGTTAGTTGTGTTGATGCCGTTGATGACCGGGTTTGAGAGCGTCCCTTTGCCGGCGGTGCCGGCAGGACTCTGGACAAGGGGAACACCGGCGAGGCCGCTCGACGGGTCAATCGTTTTGGCCGGGTTTGCGT
>JAYVVR010000268.1:0-4126 GCA_043786835.1 Armatimonadota bacterium
CGGCGCGACAACCATTTGGGAGCGCTGGAATGGATGGACAGCAGACGGCGGCTTCGGAGATGTCGGCATGAACTCGTTCAACCACTACTCGCTCGGCTCGGTCGGCGAATGGCTTCAGCGTCAGGTGGCGGGGATTGACACCGACACCCCCGGCTTCTCGCATTTGGTCATCCACCCACGCCCTGACAGCCGCTTGTCGTTTGCCCGCGCAACGTTTGAGTCTATTCGAGGCCGCATCGAAAGCGGCTGGACGTTAAACGGCGAGAAATTCACGCTGAATGTCACCGTGCCTGCGAACACATCGGCGACCGTCACTCTGCCGAACGCCGAAACGCATGAAATCGGCTCCGGGTCGTATCAGTTCGCCTGCAATTGGGCCGGCTAACCTGTTCAATGGGGGAGACCAGCACATGGGTATCACATCCTATCGCAATGCAAAAGAAGTTGCGGCATCCAGCTCTCTGGTGAGATTTTGTTTTGTTGACCAAGTGAAATCATTAGAAACTGTATAAAAAGCCGAGTAGCCCCCCGCCCCCAATAATGGGGGAGCCGGAGGGAGGACGCAATGCCTCCTTCATTCCTTTCATGCTCCCCCATTATTGGGGGCGGGGGGGACTTCGGAATCGTTTCTATACAGTCTCTTAGAGCGGCTGACCGAAACGCAGTAACGCAGTGCGGGGTTAGCCCTATGGTGTCCGATGAGATACACATTGATGCCGCACAGCTCGACAGCTTTATCAACAACCTTGTGATCAGACTTGAGCAGACGAACAATGGTCAGCTTGCCGCTTTATGCACCGGCTGCCTGTAAATCTGCCTTTTCTTGCAGAATACCATCGTCGGAGAGTGACTGGAGCTACCGCCCCGCCTCCTGCCACTTCTGGACGGCAGCAAGGCGCTCCAAGAGCCAATCGAGACTGGGTTGTGTACCGAAGCGCGGCAAATGACAGCCCAGAGCAAGCCGCACGGCGGCGCGAGTCTGAGCAGCGCAACCTCGGCATTGATTTGCTGAGACAGAAGCGCTCTGCTGAAGCGGCGGACTTCTTTCGGAACTACTCGAAACAGTCCGACAGCAAAGAATGGATTTATCTGCTCGGCATGGCACTTTTACAGGGCGGCAGCACCACAGAAGCACGAGCAGCGTTTGAGCAAGCGATGTACTGCGAGCCGGGCAAAGAAATTAGCAAGCGTGAGCAGATTTATGTGGACGCATCCCAAAAGAGAATTGGTGAGATGGACCAGCCGGCAATTTGAGGGGTTCGCCTTATGCCAGCCCCATTTCTCTCAAGTTGAGAATGCTGACGGCGGCGGTTTCGAGGGCCGTCAAGTTTCGGAGCGTGTCCTGCTCGATGACAACCCATTCGATGCCGACTTCAAGCGCCGTTTCGACCGACGCCATGACCGGCACGACGCCCGTGCCGACGGCAGTGAAGTGGCCGCGCTCGTCGAGACGCGACAGGTCTTTGACATGGATCGCGGGAACGCGCCCGGCGTAACGCTTTAACACACGAACCGGATCTTCGCCGCCGAACGTAATCCAGGCGATGTCCAGCTCAAACGACAGCGCCGCCGGATCGGTGTGCTCGGCCAGAACGTCCAGCGCGTAAACTCCGTTAAACACGGTCTGGAATTCATGCTCGTGGTTGTGGTAGCAGAGCGTGATGCCCTCCAAGGCCAGCCTCGCCCCGGCGCTGTTGTAGAGTTCGGCATCGCGCAGAACTTGCTCTTTTGTCTCGCACGGTCCCCACCACATCGAAACACGCGGCGACTGCAGGGCTTTCGCCTCAGCGACAAGTGCGTCTAAGCTGTCCCGCAAGCTCTCCCGACTGGCACTTATGGTCAGGACACGGAGGCCCAGAGCGTGGAACCGCTTGAGATTTTCGCTGGTGTTGCCATCGAACAGGCCGCCGGGCGCTTCAATGCCCTGATACCCCATCCCCGCGACCTTCTGCATCGTGCCCCAGAAGTCCTGTTTTGACTCGTCGCCGACAATCCCGATTAGTCCGACTTTTGCTTTGTTCAAAGTGTTCATAGTTTCTCTCCAAACTCTCCTGCCGCCAGCATTGATAGAAATGGGTTGTCCGAAACTCCCGTCAGCGGCAGGGCAACTCGCTTGTGACGCCGGACGGATTCATAGAGCGCAAAGATAATTTCGGCGGCTTTGAGTGCTTTTTTACCAGACGTTTCCGGCTCCGCGCCGGACTCCAAGCAGTCCAGATTGTCTTTGACATAACCCGCCATCATCGCGCCCGGTTCTTCAATCACTACCGGCGGTGTCCACAACGGGTCGGAAAAGACAACGGCGCGTCGGAAGTCGCCGTCCCAGCCGACATCGAGCAGGCCGTCTGTGCCATGCACCCGTACTCCGGCCCAGACATCGAGGTCCGGGGGGCCGAACTGGAAGACAGCGCGGATGCCGTTCTCGAACACCACTGTCCCAGTCGCCATGCCCTCAGCCTTCACCCCAAACCAGTCGAGCATCTCGGTCGTATCCACCGCGCCAAGCACCCATTTGACGCCTACTTTGTCCCTGAGAAAGCTCAGGGCCTGATCAAACGTATGTGTCCCGCAGTCAAGCAGATTGGGCGGGGCGGTCAAATCAAGCCGCTGAACTTCCCCAAACCGGCCTTCAGCGATCAAGCGCCGAGCAAGCTGGTTTCCTGACGCGTAGCGGCGCTGATGACTAAACGAGAGCTGGCAGCCGGTGTGTTCCGCCAGCTGAGCCATTTCCTGACACTCGCCCCAGGTCGGGGCCATCGGCTTTTCGGACAGCACCAGTCTAACCCCCGCCTCGGCGCAGGCGCGAAAGACCGGCAGGTGCAGCACCGTCCACAGCGTCAGGACAACAACGTCCGGCTTTTCCATTCTCAGCATTTCGGCGTAATCCGTGTAGACCGCCGCGCCGAACCCGAAGTCGGCGTTCAGCGTGTCCGCGTTTTCGCGCTTGACATCGGTCAGCGCGGTCATCTGTACACGCGGGTCGGCTTGGAGGGCCGGGGCATGCTCGCGCCCGCGCCCGCCACAGCCAATCAGTGCTGTTCGATAAATAGGCATGGTCAAAGCGGTCCTTCTGAGCGTCTATCGCTCGGTGGTTTCAGGCCCGGCAGCCTCGGTTCCGAGCTGCGCTTGCAGACGGCGGCTGATCCCGGCCAGCGCCTGAAGCTGGGCCAGAGACAGGGTACGCGGCCCGACACCAGGCCCCACTGGAGCGTCTTTCAGAAATTTATCCAATGCATTTCGCAGCGCAATCGTGTCCGGCGACACGAGGGGCCAAGCCAGCGCGTCCCGCAGGCCGCGCAAGTCGGTGAACACCTGGGCAGGTGGCGGCAGCAGGTCCGGCATCTCATGGGCGGCGGCGATTTCCGACCGCCCGGCCAGTGTTCCCGCGCTGTACCAGAGAGGGGCTGAAAGCGGCAGGCCCGGCGCATGGAGCCAGCGGGCGACCGCCGGGTCCTCCGGCAGCGAGGCAAGGATTTGGAACTCAGAAAGGGACGCGACAGTCCGGGCAGCGGGCCGGCTCCAAAATGCCAGGGTTTGGGCATCAGAATTCAGTGGCAGGGGGCCTGCAAGCTGGGCAGCGGCGGCGGCGACCGGGGCAACAGCGGTCTCGGGGGCATGGAGGCGACGCATCAGCAGGACTGTCCGGTCCATCCGGGTACGGGCTTCCGCACGACTTTTGCCGGCCAGCGGGTCGAGGCGGCCCAGCTGACGCACCTGCTCAATCTTGCTAGGCGTTTTTCCAACTGCCGTCGCCTCCTTAGCGAGGGGCGCGTAGGCAAACGCGCCGCGCGAGAGCGTCAGTCCCAGGTCGAAAAACTGGCGTTTTTGTTCGGACTTGAGCGTATCAGGAGCCGCGAGGGACACTACCGGCAGGACAAGCAGGAACAGCAGCGCCGACAGCAGGCACAGTTTCATGGCGCTATTCTACCCGTTTTGCAGGGTCATTTTATAGAGATTGGAAGAAGCGTAGGAATTGTGAGCGTGGGATTGAAATCCTACGCTGCAGGGCGCAGACGCCTACTGTCCACCTTCATGGAGCAACTGCACCCGACGGAGCAACTGCGTAACATCAGTTGAGCCATTGGGCCGTCTGAGTTGGTTTCTGGAGGATGTCTATGTTGACTCG
>JAYVVR010000269.1:0-4120 GCA_043786835.1 Armatimonadota bacterium
CCTCCCGCTTCCCTACGCCGGCATGACCCGGATCAGGTTCGTGGGGTTGGCGGATTGCCTCTCAGCGAACGTCAATTAGTGACGCTCGCACCCCCAGCGGTCTGGAATATTAGTCTATTGTAGCCGGAATAGGAAAGAGAAGTCAAGGACCTACCGCACTGCTTCGTTCATTCTTCACTTCGCGTGGTCCTTCCTAAAGGAAAGATTTGGAGAAGATGGTCAGGTTCCTAATTACTGTCTTGATCTTCCCTTTAAGGAGGACCCTGCGAAGTGAGGAATAAGCGAGGCAAGGTGGCAGGTCAGACTTTAAGCAGTGCGGTAAGTCATACTTCTTGGACGAGTTCCAGCAGGCAAAAGCCTTTGCGCTCGATCCGCAACACATGGCCCGCCTGAAGCTGGGCGGCAGGCAGCAAGCCCCGATCTACCCACTCGCCAAGCAGGCTCTCGTACAGGCGGGCGCGGTAACGACCTGAGAGCGGCACACCGATCTTGAGCGACGTGTTCACGGTCTGCTCACTTGTATTGCCGGCGAATAGCATGAGACGCTCCTCGCTGCGGAGACCCAGCGCACAGACACTGTCTAACCCTGCTTCGATTTTGCCGCTGATGTCGTCGTTGTAGCTCTCATACGAATGCTCGCCGTGCGGCTGAAAGTTCGCGTAAATCTTGATGTCCGGGGTGCGAGCGGCAAAGTAGCATAGCCGCCGCTGACGGTAGGGCAGGTTCTGGACCGCCAGCCATTTCCAGTCGCTCGCAAGGCGCGGATGGAGCGAAACGCCGTCCCCCGAGGGGTCCAGACCGACAACGCCTTCAATCGCCGCCCATAAGTACCGGGGTGGGTCCCAGGGCGACAGCATCATGCCTTCATTGGTCAGCGTTTCGCCGTGCAGCCACTCAGAAAACTGCCCCGGCACGGTATTATTGCGGCGCGGGTCCATCGAGAAGTTCTTGAACGAATCAGAAAGTGCCCGGTCCATAAACTCCGGGTTGTAGCGGGCGGCGGCGAACGCGAACCAGAACGAGCAGCCGAGCCAGACCCCGCCGAGCAGACCATAAGGCCCGTTATTGGTGCCGTTCGGGTCGTAATCGGGGGCATCACGCGGGGTCGTCCGGATGCCGGCGGCGGTCCAGAAGTCGGTGTCGGAAAGCCGGCTGATGATCTGCGCCGACGTTTTCTCATCAGCGACGCCAAACATGACCGGGAAGACCAAGTCAGAAGTCACATTCGAGCGCGGGTGACCGTCAACATCTATGTTGAGATAATACAGGCCGTTGTCGGGGTTCTTGAGATGGGTATTGATGGCGACTTTCAGGGTTTCCGCCGCCGTCAAAAGCTCCAAGCTCTCGTCATGGTTCCCCAGCACCCGCGCCATATGGGACGCCGTTAAAAGCGCGGCATAGCACTCGGAATTGACTTCGGTAGACGCGCCTGAGATACGGTAATTCGTGATGACATTGCGCCATCCGATAATGCCCCAGTCGGAAGTCCCGGTCGCCGTACACCACACCAAACCCTGCTCGTTGCGCTGGGACAGGATATAGCGCACGGCTTTGATTGCTGCCGGATAAACGTCCGTCAGAAAGCTCAAGTCACCGGAGGTGTTATAGTGGTGCCAGAGGGCATACACCAGCAGCGGCGTATTGTCGTTGATGTTCAGGTCGTAGTCGGCGGTCTTGCCGCTGCGAATATCGTAATACTCAACGACTTTGCCGTTTTCTTCCTGGTTATGCACGTAGGCCAGCAAAGACTCACGGACGAATTCGGGATGGAAATAATCGCCGCCGTGGGCAAACCAGGCCGTATCGCGCCCGACACTGTTGTTCGAGCGGGTCGGGTCGTTGACAAAGCACCAGCCGGTCTGCGCTTTGACGAGAGTTCGCATCATATTGGCTTTCGCCCATAAGACGCCCCGGTTGACTTCCGGGTTTGGGGTCATCAGTACCGAGCGTCCGAGCATTTCGGTGTAATACGCCGATGTCTTTTCAAGCGCTTTATCGGCGTCCGGGCAAGCCTTGTAGTTTGTGGCTGCTTCGCCCCGCCCGGTGCCGAACGACAGCAGATAGTAAAATTTTGCTGTTTGGCCCGGCTCGATCTGCCGGACATGGTGCAGGACGCCGAGCGGATCGGTCGGGGCTTCGGTTTGGTTCGACAGCGCCCCCAGATACGAGTTTGCAACAGCCCGTCCATAATCGAGCGTCGTTTCATAGCTTGCGGGCGTTTCCGAGCAGCCGAAGACGCGCACCCAGTCGGGGTGCGCCGTGTTCCAGGCAACCAATGCGCCAAGAGCGACATCATATTCGGCGACGGTATCATGCCCAGTATTGCCGGACAAATCCGCCATCGCGTACGTCGCAATCTGTGCCGTCCCTGTGCCGCTGTTCAGCATCTCGACAGACAGATAGATACCCGGCGGGTCAACACTGCCGTCCGCGCCGGGTTCTCCGTTCAGAATAAAAATTCGCTCGGTGACCGAGAGGCCCGGCGGCAGGCCGAACCGATGCGCCTGATGCTCCGGGTGAATCAGAAACGACCCCGGCTGGTCTTGCGCCAAATGCATTCCCGAAACGGCGTCATAGTGGCGCAGCACGACAGTCCCGAACAGCGCCTGCCCGATCTCAACCGAGTAGACGACTTGCAGCGCCCCCGTCGCCTTGATAATGCACGCCGCCTTCGGCCCGCCCAAGGTGCTGCCGATGGCAAGCTCGTTGTCCGGCACCGAATAAATCCCGACCCGCTCACTCGGCCCGATTTCCCGTGTCACGCTCATTGTGATCTCCCGCCTTTATGCTGCTGTCAGTACTCAATTTTCGCTGAAGTCTATAATGGAGACGCAGAAACGTCATTCCCCATAGCTTCAGCACATGGTCCGCTCTTACCTCGGCTCCCTTTGCGGCACACACCCGGATCGTCTCCCGCAGAGCCTGAACATACCGCGAGGAAACGCTGCCGTTTGCGTTCCGCACCACAAAGTAAAAGCCGGGTTCGCCAAACCCACGCCCCGCCGAAGTCAAAGAAAAAGAGCCGTCCGAATGAACCTCCGGCTTCATCACCACGACGGCGTTGCCGTTCGGCAATGGAAACACGACTTTGACACAGGGGCCATCAAAGCGGGGCGGACGGCAAAGTGAGTAGTTCCCCGCATACAGGACGCTGCCGCTGCCTTTGAGTTCTCGAACCCAGGCGGTATAGACAGCGTCTCCGGTTGTCTTGTCAAGAAGCTGGATAATGTCGCTGGTGATGCCGTGGCTGGTATCGAGCGCCGAGAGCGGCACATTGTCCCGGAGAAGAAACGTCAATCTCCAAATCAGTTTCTTCTGCAAGTTCCCGAAAGAAATCCTTGCCGATCCCAGTCGGTTTCCCCATCGGTCCGGCAAGCCAGCTCTCCTATGCAGGGTCAATCAAGTGTCCGGTAAGCTGAACCCAGCGCTGCGTGATCCAATCGGACAGGTAACCATGCCGAAAACCAAGCCAGGGAGTAGCCAGAGTGGATGTTTTCATAACGACACTTGCGGAGCTAGCCCTATCCTCAAGAGCAATTTGCACATGCGAATAAGCCTGGATTTTTGCATCCAGTGTTGCGAGCGGGGAAGCGTAAATCCGTGCAGCGGCAACGATAATTTGGTCGACGGGGTCGCGATGAAATACGCCCGGTAACTGTGTCGACTCGACAGCAATTTTCGGTGACAAACCCAGCAGGCGTATACCAGAATAGGCCAGCGCCGTTGTCAACCATTCACCGACTGGAAGAGGAAGCTTTATTCATCCCCCTTCAATCAGCTTTGCGGCTTCCCAATTAGTTGTACCTGCCGTTGTGGGCGTCTTCCAAATAGCGGGCCAGCAAAGCGGTTGTAGCTTCGATGTCGGCGATGCTTGCCATTTCGTTGACGGTGTGGATGTATCGAGTAGGCAGAGACAGCGTGAACGTCGCAACACCCGCACGGGAGCGCTGGATGGCCCCAGCGTCGGTGCCGCCGCGCGAGAGTATTTCGAGCTGGTGCTTAATGCCATGCTTCTCAGCCAAATTCCGGAAGTGCCGAAGCAGCTTGGGGTGGCTCAGAGTCGAGCCGTCCATGATCTTCAGTGCGGCCCCTTCGCCGAGGCGGGTCACCTGGTCGGGGC
>JAYVVR010000270.1:0-4117 GCA_043786835.1 Armatimonadota bacterium
GCGGGTTTTCGACGAAGGGGCCGTCTACATTGGCCGTAATCTCGCCGTGAGTGCCGACAACGGCGTACGCGCGGGGATGGACGACGACTGTTTGCAGCGGCAGTTTGGCGCTGATGAACGCCGTGACGCCCAGCACTTCCGAGCGGCCGTGATGCCCGCCCTCGTATCCCAAAGCGCATCCAACTCGGAAGGCTTCTTTTTCGTTGAGACCCAGCGTCGTCGGCCCGAACTCCTGAAACTTCGCCAGCAGGCGGCAGGCGGCGGCGATTTTGGCATCGGGATGCTTTTCTGGGTCGGCGAGATCAAAAAAGAAGCGGCGCGTTGGGGATGCAGGCTGCGCGGCCAGCAAGATCAAAATCTCCTCCCAGATCGCCGACATCGCTGGGATCATCGTCCAGTTCACGAGAGCCACAAGGTCGGCGTTCGCGAACAAGCCAACAACGCCCTCCGCCCCGGCCCGCTCCAGCAGGCGCGGCCAGGTGATGAAGTTCATCGGCTCGATCTTCCCGAGCATGACTTTGCCGTCTTCGAACTCCAGCGCGTCGGTGTGACCGGGCGTACCTAGAGAGATTAAAGTTGCAGTGCGTCCCATTTCCTCAAAAGCCGGGTGCAGGCTGCCCTCGCCAAGCGGCCCGACGCACGAAACCTTTGGCCCCAGCGCCGCCAGCGCATTCGCCATGATTGGGCCGTTACCGCCGAGCTTCACCCGCTCGACCACAAGCTCCAAATTGGTACTCTGGCCTGCCGCGCCGATAATGCGCGTTCCCAGCTCAACAATCTGTTCAATCGTGGTGAACTCAGTGTCCGACGTTCGCCGGTCCACGACGCGAATAATCTCGTCCACAAACGCATCGAGTCCAACGGTCATATTTAGGGGCGCAGCGGCGTCAGCAACATCCCGCAGGCGGGCGGCCGTCCGGGCAGTCAGGGCTTTATACATAATTACTTTTAAGATCTCTTTCGATTTAAATCAGTCAACAGGAACAGTATACAGCGTATTTTGGTCAATAAAGCCCAGGCTCCTGCCATCGGGTCGCCAGACTGTAAAGATTCCGTCTCACATATATTCCTCGTGACGCGACCTGGTAAATTGCTTTGTACCATTGACCGCAGTTACGATAAGCGCGGGCGGTGTGTTCTGAAGATAGCTGTCATCACTGAGCAGCCAGGAGGCATCGGGAGAAAGCTGCCACTGCGAAACGGCTGTGTCTGGCCCCACATTGTTGAGCGCGGCTTCCAATGGCCTATCCTCTTTGATGGTGCCGGTTTGGATATCCAAACGGTGTGCCTGCGTTTCCTGAGAAATAGATTCAGCGTCATGTCCAGCAGTGGCGATTAGTAGAACTTCGTGGTTGGAGAGCCAGAAGTAGTTGCTGGGCTTCGCTGTCCAATTATTCAGCGTGGCGACTTTGTGGGCATGGGTCAGCAGCGATGAAGGAGAATGCCACAGCCCCGGCACGACTGCGAGGGCAATAACCGCAAGTACTGCGAAAGTGCCTATCAGAAGATTGCGCTGTTTTGGGCGAAGCATGATTGTATGTTGCTCTGAGACACAAGTGCCCGCCCTGCTGGCGGGCAAATTAGACAGGCGGATCGAAGCGCGAGGACAGCGGGCCGATGGTTTCTTGGAGCAGCTTGCGGCGGTTTTCCGCCAGCAGCAAAAGGTTCTCGCGCCAGTCGAGAAGCGCCAATGGCACCAGCGGCAGAGACGCGATGACTGTCAGCATCCAGTATTGAATCCAGCCGATCAACGCACGCTTGTCGCCAGGGTGCGGGGTCGGCAGATACGTTCCGCCAAACCAAAGGCCGAGAACACCAAACAGGAAAAAGAGGCCCCAGGTACGCAGCTTTTTCTGCTTTGGCGTAATCAAAGTCAGCGTCTCGGGCAGGGACCAGCGGCGAACTTCCCAGACGCCGTACCCGGCGGCGGCAATGAGGACGAGTATTAAGGCGGCGCGGAGAAGCATGGACAGTCTCCTAACTCTGTTATCGGGTGCCGGAACGACGCGGCTCCGGCGGGGCGGCAGCATTCGCAAGACGCCGCAGCTCAGTGATCGCGTCGGCAAGCCCCTCAGGATGATGGAACACGGCGCTGCCGGCAATCAGCGTGTCGGCCCCGGCTTTTGCGGCCAGCGGCGCGGTGTCGGCATTGATGCCGCCGTCTACTCCAATCTCAAAGCGCAGGCCATGAGCAGCCCGCAGCTCAGTCAGGGCGTGAATTTTTTGCAGCATCTCAGGGAGAAATGCCTGCCCGCCGAAGCCAGGGTTGACCGTCATCACAAGAACCCGGTCTAAATCACCCAGCACCCATTCAATCGCGCTGATCGGTGTGGACGGGTTTAGCGCGACCCCCGCTTTCGCCCCGGCGTCTTTAATCTGGTGCAGTAGTCGGTTTAGATGGTACGTCGTCTCCGGGTGGACCGTGACAATGTTCGAGCCGGCTTTCGCGAACTCAGTGACATACTGCTCGGGCCGCTCGATCATCAAATGCGTGTCAAACGAGGTCTGCGTGACGGGCCGCAGGGCGCGGACAAGCTGTGCGCCGAACGAGATATTTGGGACAAAGTGACCGTCCATGACATCAATGTGAATGTAGTCTGCCCCAGCAGCCGACAGCTCTTCGGTAGCCTCGGCAAACGCCCCAAAGTCAGCGGATAGAATAGACGGCGCGATTTTGATTGGCATAAATGGCTGATTTTCGTAAATGATGTCCCCCCGACCCCCAATAATAGGGGAGCTGGACAGATAGAGAAGCATTTGCATCTTCTCTAACTCCCCCATTATTGGGGGCAGGGGGGATAAATTTCCTATAGCGTTTGCTGCTTGACCAGCGTGCCGTCTAAGAAAATACGGAACGTGATTTTGTTGCCGAAGCCCTGTGCGGGCTCGCTGACATCCTCGCCCGGCTCGTGGTTTTCATCGTAAACCAGGTTCGTGCCAGTTGTGTCCTGCACTTCAATCTGGACATGGCGGGAGCGGCTCGGATGGCGCGGGATTGTGAACGCAATCGTAAACTGGCGCAAGCGGGCGGTTTTCGGCTCGGTTTGCGTGTCCGGCGGCGAAACCGTGCCGTCTGTGTTTCCAAGACTGCTGTCGCCGTCAGCAGGCGGGGTAACGACAGTGCCAGGGGGCAGGATTGCGGTCGTGCTTGAACTGGCCTCGGTTGTGACAAGTACCGACTCGCTTGGGTCGGACGTGCCGGCGGCGTTGACGGCGTTCACCGTGTACGAATAGGTCGTATTCGGCATTAGGCCCGTGTCGATGAAGTGTGTTCCCGGTAAAGCCCGCGCGATAACCGTGGTATCGCCGTCTAAAGAGCGCGTGACGGTGTACGACTCGGCGCGGGCCGACGAATGCCAGTCCAAAACGGCTTTGTCCGGGCCGCCTGCCGTGCCGGAGATGCTTTCGGGCATAGACGGCGGCTGCCGGCCTTTGGAGATCACAAAGTTGACGGCGGTGTTGCGGGCGACTTTGGAATTGCCTTGCGGCGACTGGCTCAAAATGATGCCGTTTGGAACCGTTTCGCTGTACTCCTGCGTCGTCGTGCCGAGCGGCAGACTGGCCTGCAGCAGCGCTTTTGCCGCGAAGTCCTGGGTCGTGCCGGCAAGCGGCGGAACTGTCAGCAGGCGCGGCCCTAGACTACGGTAGACAGTCACTTCCTTGTCAGCCTTAATGGTGTGGCCGGCCAATGGGTTCTGCTCGTAAATCTGGTCTTCCGGCATGGTATCGCTGTACGCGCTGTCGCTGCTTTCGACCAGCGTAAAGTGCTGCTGGGCGGCAATCCGCTTGGCATCGTCAAAGGTTTTGCCAATCAAGTTCGGTACCATGATATCGTTCGGCACGGCGACAAACTTGGCGGCGTACCAAGACAGGCCGATGACGCCAAGAACCAAAATCACAAAGAACACGGCAGTCAGCTTGGCGAGCAGGGACGCCGGCTCGCGCTCCGGTTTCTCGCGCCGTGCTTTTTGCGGGGCATCTTCGTCGCCCGCGTCCGGCAGAGGGCGGGGTTGCCGCTTCGACGCACCGCCTGACAACTTCTCCTCGGCAGGCTTCGCGGATTTATCGGTGAGCGGGGACCAGGTCAGCGGCTTGTTTGTTTTGAGCGCGGTATGGA
>JAYVVR010000271.1:0-4105 GCA_043786835.1 Armatimonadota bacterium
TCACGCTCGCCGCCGACAATCGGACGGCCGCCTTCACGCTCGCCGCCGCGAACCGGGCGTCCGCCACGATCTGCGCCGCGTCCGCCGCCAAAGTCCGGCTCAGGGACATAAGGCTGCAGGGTACCGGGTGTCGCTTCCGCAACGCGCCGGATCGACAGGGTCATCTTGCGCTCGTCGGTCCGCATTTCGATAATCCGGGCTTCGACTTGATCACCGGGATTGACTGCATCCGATGGCTTCATCACTCGCCGCTCGGCAAGCTCAGAGGTCGGAATGATCGCTTCGACGCCTTCTTCCAAAGTCACAAACGCGCCGAACGGAACCAGACGGCTGACTTCGACCTTAACCAGGTCGCCAACTTTGTACTTGTCACCGATCTCCGTCCACGGGTCGGGCAAAATCTGGCGCAGTCCGAGTGAGATCCGGCCTTGATCCAGCTTCAGCTTCAGGATCATGACGTCCAGTTCCTGCCCGTTTTTCAGGACTTCACTGGGATGGTTAACTCGCGACCAGGACATCTCAGAAACGTGCAGCAGACCGTCGATGCCGCCGAGGTCAATAAACGCGCCGTAATCGGTGACGCGCCGGACGATGCCCTTTCGGACTTCGCCTTCTTTGAGCGACGCCAGCGTCACTTCTTTTTTCTGCTTGCGCTCGTCTTCGGTAGCTTCGCGGTTCGAGAGAACTACTTTGCGGCGGTCGCGGTCCACTTCGATGACTTTCAGTGGAATGCTCTGACCGACATATTTGTCTAAATTCTGATGCTTGAAATCGCCGGTGCCGACATGGGACGCTGGAACGAAGCCGCGAATGCCGAGATCAACAACGAGGCCGCCCTTGACACGCTCAGTAACCATGGCCTGCAGGATAGTCCCCGCGTTCATGGCCTCAATCACCTTATCCCAGGCTTTTTCGAAGTCCGCTCGCTTTTTGGAGAGCAGGAGCTGGCCTTCGTCGGTGCGCCCGATAACGACCACTTTAACAGACTCGTTGACCTGCACGACATCTTCGATGTTTTCGAATGGCTCACGCGACAGCTCGTTCAGGCGGATAATGCCCTCGCTTTTGCTGCCGACATCCACGAGAACACCGTCTTTGTCAATGTGCACGACGGTTCCAACAACGACGTCGCCCTCCGAAAGCTCTTTGAACATGCTTTCGTAGTCCGACTGACTCATCACTGGATCGGCCTTCATCGCGTTCGCCATGAGGTCCTCATCGTTAGGCACGGCGGGTGCCGGCGCGGCAGGGTGGCTTGCGACTGGCCCTGTTCCGTTCGTTTCAGACGCGAGCGCCTGGGGCACGGATTCCGGGGCAAGCGCCGCCGGGGAAGCGGTTTGCTCACTGTTCACAACATCTTCAGGTACGACCGACATAATTTCGTAGTGCTCCTCAGCATTGGGACACGATTGCCCCGAGATTTCGTTTTGTTTGGAATTAAAATTTTTAGCTCTGGCAGACTTCGCAGTAAACCGTCCCACGGTCCGTCACACGGATTTTCGTTAGGACGCCGCCGCAGGAGACGCAGGGTTGTCCACCCCGGTCATACACACGCGGCACGAACTGCCCGGTCTTGCCTTCGGCGCTGACATAATTGTCGCTGGTCGTTCCGCCGCCCTGAACAGCTTCAGTCAGCACAGCGATAATCTCTGAATTCAGCCGGACGATTTCGGCGTCTGTTAATGAGCCTGCCGGGCGCAGCGGATGAATGCCGGCTCGGTGCAATGACTCATCTGCATAAATGTTGCCAACTCCGGCGATAATGGCCTGATCCAGTAAAACTGCTTTGATTGCTGGCTTTGGACGCTTTGACAGTCCTGTCTTAAGCTGCTCCGGGGTCCAGGTCCCCGACAGCGGCTCCGGCCCCATGCCAACCAGGCTTGGGTGAGCCGCTAGCTCTTCTGCCGTTTCCAGACGCATTTCGCCCCAGCGCCAGATATCATGAAACCGCAGCTCACATCCATTGTCAAGGGGAAACGCTGCCGCAAGGTATTTTTCCGCTGGCGCATCCGCTTCGACAATCCGGAGCTGACCGCGCATGTTCATGTGGAACAGTAGATAATACCCCGAATTCAGCAAAATAATCAAGTGTTTGCCGCGCCGTCCCACAGATTCGACTCGAACGTTACGCAGACCCTTTCTGAACACGGAAGGATCGGTAACAGTTCCCTTAAGCATTTTGGGGACTTCTACTCGGACTTCCCCGAATGTCCGGCCCGAGAGGTGCTGCTCCAAGCCCCGGCGCAGGGTTTCAACTTCGGGCAATTCCGGCATAAATACGTGTTTTCTAAAAAGTGTGGTTCCAAGCCCAAAAAAGCGAGTACCGGAATGGTACTCGCTTCTTTATTTCAGTAGCCCCTACCGGGCTCGAACCGGTGATCTTCCACGTGAAAGGCGGACGTCATAACCACTAGACCAAGAGGCCGCACTGAATAATATACCCCGTGCAGGCACCATTTGTCAATCTCAGACAGACCCAAAAGAATTATTTTTAGCGAAGTGCCGCAGTCCGAAGCTGGGCAGGCAGGACCCGCCGGATGCCGGCGAAGTGGGCCTGGTAGTAGGACGAGTTCAGGCTGTCGGCCCGGACCCCCTTATGAGCGTTCGCTGCATGGACAAATTGGCCACCGCCGACATAAATGCCGACGTGTGAAATCCCGTGCTTGTATGTGTTCTTGAAAAAGACCAGATCGCCGGGCTGGGCCTGGGCCTCAGAAACCGATGTCCCGTGGTAATACTGCTCGGTGGCAGTGCGAGGCAGGTCGACACCGTCGGTGGCACTCAGGATAAAGCGGACAAAGCCGGAGCAGTCAAAGCCGGAGCGGGAAGTCCCGCCCATGACATACCGGGTTCCACGAAACGCGTAGGCGGCTTGAACAACATTGCCGCTGGCGAGTGCTTTGTTTTGGGCCTGGACAGCGCCCGAGGGAACGGAATGTCCGGCATGGGATGAATGGCCGTGACGGGCCAGCGCAGGAGCAGCGGCAAAAGAAAGGAGCGAAACGGCGCAGGCCAAAAGGGTGGCAGGAGCGCGAAGAGACAGGACAAACAGCAAAAGCAACAATTCCTTTCGAGGAAATCTGCCCGTAAAACTACCGGGCGATTTTTCGGAGACAAATTATTTTAACACAGGTTTTGGAGTTTCGCAAGGCAAAACCAAAAAATAAGTGAAAAAACTTGTTCCCTTTGGAACTCTTCGATGGGAAACAACGCTGTTCTAAACGGAGGAACTTCACCATGACAAACCGCAAGACTGTCCTTGCTTTGATCCCCGCCGTCCTAGCCTTGATGGCCCCGGCACTTGCTCAGACGCCCGCGCATCGCCCGAACTTTATTCAGCGCCACCCGACCATGACCGGCATCGGTGCCGGCATCGCGACCCATCACGCCCTGAAAGTCGCCGCCCGCAACGCCAAGGCGCACGGCAAAAAGCTGAACTTCGCCGAGCGTCACCCGACCATGTCGGCTATTGGCGCAGGCGCACTGACCCGTCACGAGATTAAAGCCCACACCGCCCACTAATTGGACGAAGCGACTGTTTTTCGACGCCCGCTGTTTCAAAGAAACAGTGGGCGTTTTTTGTGATTTGTCGATTGGTTTTTGCGGACACCTGCAAATTATTTTTTCGCAGGCGTTCTTGTCGTATCAGAGAAGCACATACGGGAGCAAAGCAGGTACCAAAGACAGAGGGCAGGCACGGCAAAAAGGGCAGGCCGGGAACCTGTCCCTACTCGGCCAGGGCAACGCCGATTTTGCGCTGGACGTCATCAAGCAAAGTCAGGCCCGAGCGCAGCTTTTCGAGGCCGTCGCCAATCATCGGGATCATACCGTTCTCAATCGCGGCTTCCCGGATGACATGGGTCTCGGCGGACTCCATCGTCAGACGGTTGATGCGTGTGTTGGCAACCAGCACTTCATGCACGGCCACCCGGCCCCGTGTCCCCTTGCCGTCGCACTTCGGGCAGCCCGGCCCTTCCCACAGAGTCATGCCCGGCGCGACATCTCCGCCGAGAGCGCGGTAGACGGCCAGCGTGTCGGCTTCGGGGACAGCCTCCCGGCGGCAGTGGGGGCAGAGGCGTCGCACCAAGCGCTGGGCGACGACGCC
>JAYVVR010000272.1:0-4102 GCA_043786835.1 Armatimonadota bacterium
GCCAGCGCAGCAGCGGAGTGAAAGGCGGCTCCTATGTCTGCGGCATTACTTCGTATGTGTCGCTTCGCCCCACATCCCAATAAAGCCTGAGAAACTGTATAGAAAGCCAAGCAGTCCCCCCAGCCCCCAATAATAGGGGAACCGAACTACGGACGCGAGGCCTTTTGATTCCTATCTTGCTCCCCCATTATTGGGGGCTGGGGGGACTTCGGAATCGTTTCTATACAGTCTCTCAGCATAGGATTTCAATCCCACGCGCTCCAATCCCACATAATCCTTCTACGCAGGTGCTATAATGCTTTTATGCCGCTTTACGAATACACCTGCAACCACTGTCACAAACGCTACACGGTTTTAGTCGGCATGACTGCTGCGCCGGATTCGAACCTTTGCCCGCACTGCGGCAGCGACCAGGCCGTGAAACGGGTTACAAAGTTCGCCCGTGGCCGCACCGATGACGACCTGATGGACGGTCTCGCCGACCCAAGCGCGATGGGCGATATGGACGACCCGAAAGCCATGCGCCGCTGGGCCAAAGAAATGGGCCGCGAGATGGGCGAGGATTTAGGCGACGACTTCGACGAATACATGGACGCCGCCGAAAGCGGGGACATGGATGACGGGCCGGAAGAGCTGGAATAGGAGACTTCTGGCACTGCACAATTTCTGTCGTGGGCTTGTCCCGCTCCTGCAAGCACTGACAAAACGTGATGCGACGGTTCAGGAATCTGAGATCACGACAAGCAACAATGTAAGCTCCTGCTGGCGCTTGGCCATCTGCTATTTGTGACTCCAACGGTCAAATAATCCCATGCACGGGAAACACGCGCTGCCGCACACTCTCGACGCTGCGCCGGGCGTAGTCTTCGATACTGACACCGCGCACTGACCCACGACGCTTGACATAAATCTCCTGAAACACAGCATCTCGGTCTGCCGCGCTTGGTTCTGACGTATCATGCAAAACGTCGGAGAATGTCTGCCTGGACAGTGCGCCGTAAAGCAGAGTCCAAAGCCGGGCGACGGTGTCTAAATTGTAACCACCGCCGCCAAGCGCAATGACAGGTTTCCCCAAATCAATCACCGACTGGGCGAGAGACAGCCAGCCGCGTGAAGTCAGCCCAAGATGCGTCAGCGGGTCGGCAAAATGGGCATCCGCCCCAACTTGCAGCAGGATATACTGCGGGTCGAACGCTCTCAAAAGCGGCAGGAATGCCGACCCAAACGCTTCGGCGTAGACGGTATCCCCACTGCCGGGCGCGAGCGGCAGGTTGGCGTTAAAGCCAAGCCCAGCGCCTTCCCCAATCTCCTCTGCAAACCCCGTCACCCGCGGATACAGCGTTTCCGGCGTCTCATGCACCGACAGAGTGAGGACACGCGGGTCGTCATAAAAGAACGCTTGCGTTCCGTCGCCGTGGTGGGCGTCAATATCCACGCACGCGACGCGTTTTGCCCCGCTGTCCAGCAGATAATAGGCGGCGAGGGCGACATCGGCGACGGTGCAGAAGCCGGCGGCACGGTTCCGCTGGGCATGGTGCAGGCCGCCGGAGACGTTAAACGCCGCATGGAAGCCTTCGTGCCTGACAAGCCGGGCGCAGCCGAGTGAGCCGCCGGCATACAGAAGTGTCGCCTCCCACATGCCAGGAAACGGTGGGTTATCGAGTGTGCCGAAGCCGAAATCTTTTTTGTCGGGAACAGTCTCGCTCGCACTGAGCCGCCGGAGCGTATCCAAATACTCAGGCGAATGAACGCGCAGCAAGTCAATCTCGGTGGCGGAAGTCGGCGCGAGAAGCTGGGACGAGAGCGACTGGAATGCCCCATGTGCTTCCAGCAGCCGGTAGGTCATCAAGAGCCGCTTCTGCTGCAAGGGGTGGGTGTCGGAAAGATGGTAATCGGCGTAGTCGTCAGTGTAGACGAAGGCAGCGCGGGGCATGGGGAGTTTTCTAAGAAGACAGAAACCGGCACTTTCGGTGCCGGTTCCAATTTTACGCGTATCCCTTCGCCTTTAGGTTGGCATAAGAGAGCGTGACGGCGTCAAGAGCGGGACCCTTGCAGATGTCCTGCTCCACCAGGAAGTACTTCGTGCCGGACTCGAGCGCGGCGGCGATCAGCGCATCGAGCGGCAGGTCGCCGGTTCCCACCGGGGCAAACGAGCCGTCGGTCAAATCGCGGTCTTTCAAATGAACAAGCGGAACCCGGCCTGGATGCTTTTGGACGAACGCAACGGGATCATGCCCCGCTTTGAGTATCCAATATGTGTCGGCCTCGATTTTGACGAAGTTTGGGTCGCTGTTCTCCAGCAGGATATCCTCGCCGAGCTGACCGTTTTCCAGCGGCGTGAACTCAAAATCGTGGTTGTGGTAGCACAAAGTCAGGCCGGCAGTCTGCAGGGTTTCGCCGAAGCCGCCCAGCGTTTCCGCAAGCTTTTTGTAGTCATCGGCAGTCCTGCGCCGGTCCTCGGCAAGATACGGCACGACAATATGAGCGTTGCCAAGCTTTAAATTCTCTTCGATGACTTTCGGCAGGTCACTTTCCAGTTGTTCCAAGGCGATATGGCTGCCGGCGACGGTCAGATGATTGTCTTCGAGCAGGCCGGCCAGCTCGCGCACTGAGTGGCCGCCGTAGCCGGCCAGTTCGACCACGCCGTAGCCGATGTTCGCAACTTTTTGCAGTGTCCCGGCGAAATCTTTTTCCATATCGTCGCGCAGCGTGTAAAGCTGCAATCCAATCGGTATCTTAGGCATACTTTTAATCCTTCAGTGTCAGGTTGACGTCTGGAATGACATTCACCGCGACGTTCGCTGTTTCCTGCACAAGTTCCGGCAGGGACGGCATTTCGGCGAGAAAGGGGGATCGGCTGAGGGCGCGGGTCTGGTGCATAAGAGGCCATGACAAAAAGACACGCTCTTTGGCGCGGGTGATTGCGACATACGCCAGCCGCCGTTCTTCTTCAAGACTGTCTGAAGCAAGCTGGGTCTTTTCATCGTCGAGCCAGCGCAGGGAACGATGATGGGGCAGCATTCCAAACGCGAACCCGACCACAAAGACGTTCGGCCATTCCAAGCCTTTGGCCCGGTGAATGGTCATCATTTCAACGGCGTCGCCGACTTCGCTGTCGTCTTTCGCTTTGTTCTGGGCCGCCACAAACGCGAGAAAGTCTGCGGGTGTTGGAAATGCAGCGGCGGCGGTGCAAAGCTCTTCCAGGTTGTCGAGCCGCGAGTTGCCTTCGTCTTCGATATGGCCTTCCTCGCGCAGCAGCCATTCGTCGTAGCCAAGCTCACGCGCTTTGCGAAGCCGGGCTTCCGCCGAGTCGCCGCCGAGGGCAATCTCGCGCACCAAATCCCGGAAATCTTTGACGGCTAATCCCTGGTTAGTCGTCTTGAACTGCCCCACCGCAAGCATCTTATACAGTGAATGGCCTTTGCGGGCGGCCTGGGTTTCCAGCTCGGCGATAAACGCCTGGCCTAAAAAGTGCGTCGGCTTGCCGAATGTCGCCGATGGGATGTTTAAAACGCGCTTGACTGCTTCGTCTGCCGCCGGACTGTCCCGTTCAACTGAGAGCTGCAAAAATGCGACTAAGTCCCGAATCTCGCGCCGGGCATAAAAGCCCATGGCACCCTGCAAGACGTAAGGGACGCCGCCTTTGACAAACGCTTCTTCTAACGCCCGCGAATAGGCATTGGTCCGAAACAGCACCGCGCAGTCTTTCAGCAGCCTCCCGCTGTCTTGAATTTCTTTGAGTGACTGGGCCACAAATTGGGCTTCCCCGGCGGCGTCTTCGTGTTCATGCGACGACAGCGGCTGGCCTTCCGGGTGGATTGCGGCCATTTCGAGCCGATACTTCGCATCAATCCCTGACTTCTCGATCAGCTCATTTGCGACCCGTACGATAGTCGCCGACGATCGGTAATTCGCCGGCAGCCGGATCACCGTGCCGTTCGGGTAGGCCGCGCCGAACTGTCCGACGGTGGCCTCGGGGGAGCAGCCGCGAAACGAATAGATCGCCTGCCCGACATCGCCGACAATGAAGATATTGGACCGCTGCGCCGCCAAAAGCCGCGAGATTTCCCATTGGACTGCGCTCGTGTCCTGCGTCTCGTCA
>JAYVVR010000273.1:0-4098 GCA_043786835.1 Armatimonadota bacterium
TTCCGACCGGCGAATGGACCTGCGCGAGGCCACAGCCCGCTCGGTGAACGTCGTCGCTGTTCGTGTGCTGCACTTGATTGGCCCGCAGGCCGCTATCCGTTACGCCCGGATGATGGGTATCCATTCCCGTCTCGACCCCGTGCTGTCGCTGGCGCTCGGCTCGTCCCCGGTTTCGCCCTTAGAGATGGCAAGCGCGTACTCGACATTCGCTGCCGGCGGCAATCACCCAGAACCGTCGGCCTGGACCCGTTTGGACGACGCGCAGGACAATGTCATTGAAGACGTTCCGCCGGACATCGAAACCCATGTGCTGCAAAAGGACACCGTGAGCCAGCTTGACGATATGCTCCGTGCGGTCGTCACTTCTCCGGGCGGGACCGGCGCAATGGTCGCCCCGCTGGTTCCCGAAGCGCGGGGCAAAACCGGCACAACCCAGGACCACAAAGATGTGTGGTTTGTCGGCTACACCCCGCAGCTTGTCTGCGCGGTCTGGGCCGGACATCCAAACGACGCCACCAAAACGCGCGGCGCAAACTACGGCAGCGCCATGGAATCAAACGCGTTCGGCGGTACGGTCTGCGCTCCGATTTGGGCGAAATTTATGAGCCGCAGCCTGCCGGTGTTCCATCAAGCCCGCGTTAAAGAGCTGGCCCTAGAAAAATCCAAGCAGGTTCCCGCCGCAAAACCGGTGACGACGGCGGATAAAGCAGGCGCGATTTCAAGCTCCCCTGCCGACAGCACCACTGCCCCGGATTCGTCGCCGGCGACTACCGATACGCCTTCGCGGAGCCGCCGTCACAAGCGAAACGCAGCCCATGACAACGGTGACGGCACGGTGACAGTCAACGTAGACGATGCTTCGGGCCTGCTCGCGCCTGACGGCTCCCCGGCGTCCCACCCGGAAAGCTTCACATCGGGGAGCGAGCCGTCTACGCTCTCGCCACAGTATACTCCGGCAGACACATCAAACCCGCCCGCCGACGTTCCAACTTTCGATAATGGCAATGCCAACGCTTCGACGCCTGCCGATACGCCGCCGACACCGCGACTCCGTCATCGCCATTCGGACAGCGCCAGCGGCAGCGCAAGCACTGACACGGTCACGGTCATGGTCAATCCCGAAGACGGCCTGCTCGCAACAAAGTGGTGCCCCCAGCAGGTTTCGCGGACATTCCCACGCGGACAGGAGCCGCACCGCCACAGCCGAATGTACCCCCCGCCGCCAGGGGAGCAATAATCAGGAACCGGCACTTCCAGTGCCGATTTCCAAATACGCTATGGAAACAAATACCGATACCCAAAGCTCACTGATAAATTCGCTGTCCGACGAGCGAGCCAAAGGACTCATGGCCGACGACATACCGGCAGAGTACGATATTGACTACAGTAAAGCGAAGCCCAACCGCTTTGCGTCTATGCCCCAAGTTGCCCGCCGCGAACCCGATTAACGGACAACGCCGTTTATGATCACAATCCCGAAACCATCACTCAGGCCGCCTGACCCACGCGATAACCCGCCTTCCCAGCGGCAGACGCAGCGGGCGGCTTCGCGTCGGGCCTGGTCATTTGGGGCTGTGATTTTTCTGCTGTTCGGGGTGCTGGCCGGTCGGCTGTGGTACCTGCAAGTGGCGCGGGGCGATGACTTCCGCGATGCCGCTGCCGCAAACCAGGCCCGGCGTATTCGCACCCCTGCCCCGCGCGGCGTTATCATGGACCGGCACGGCGTCATCCTCGCTGCAAACCGGCCTCGGCTCGCCATTTATGCGACCCCAAGCGTTTCCAAAGACCCGGTTGTTTTGGGAAAGCTGGCGGCGCTGCTTGGGGTCGCGCCCGAAGACATTCAGCAGACGATTCAAACCAATAAGCTCAATCCGTATGACCCGCTGCGAATTGCGCTGGACGTGCCGATGACGACCGTGACGCAGATTGAGGAAAACAAGCCCTACCTGCCCGGCGTCTCGACCGAGCCGGACCCTGTCCGCTGGTATCCCCGAGGGTCACTGGCCGCGCATCTTCTCGGGACCATGGGCCGGGTGAACGAAAAAGAGTGGAATACTCTGAGCAGCCGCAAGTATAACGACGGGACTCTCGTTTACTCGAAAGACGACTTCTTAGGCAAAACGGGGGTTGAGTCGGCTTACGAAGGCTACCTGCATGGGAAGCCCGGGGGGACAAATGTCCAGATTGACGCGCATGGGCGGACAGTCCGGGCGATTGATGCGACGGACGCCGGGCCGGGTGGCACCGTTCAGCTCACGATAGACGCCCCGACCCAGGCCGCCGCTGAGCGCGTGCTGCGGGAAAATCAGTATGTTGGTGCGGCGGTGGCGATTGACCCGCGCACCGGGGCCGTGCTGGCGCTGGCGTCGGCCCCGACCTTCGACCCCGGCCAGTTTGCGACCGGGATTACCTCGGCGAACTGGAAGCCGATCCACTCTAATCCTGCTCACCCGTTGATTGACCGGGCCATCGGCGCGATGTACCCGCCCGGCTCGACCTTCAAGCCCGTCGTGGCCGCCGCCGGCTGGCAAACCGGCGTGATTACCCCCAGCAGCGCTGTCTACTGCCCTGGCTCGTACCATCTGGGCCGGGCGCGGTTTGGGTGCTGGGAAACACACAATGAGACCGATTTTACGAAAGCGATTGCCGAGTCGTGCGACGTTTTCTTTTACGTTTACGGCCAGAAGATCGGCCCCGACAAGCTCTCTTACTACTCCAAACAGTTTGGGTTGGCAGAAAAGACGGGCATTGACCTCGGCGGCGAGGACATCGGCTCGGTGCCGTCACCGGCCTGGAAGATGAAGCATTTTCATCGGCTCGGCCCGGCGTTTGATCAGTGGTTTGGCGGGGATACGCTCCATATGTCCATCGGGCAGGGGGATGTGCTGACGACGCCTCTCCAAATGGCACGGGTGGCGGCGGCATTTGCAAATGGCGGGAACGTCTTGAAGCCTTATGTGGTTTCAGAAGTGTTGAATGCCAACTCTCATACCGTCATTTATCACTCCAAGCCAATAATTGTCCGGCATGTGCCGGTTTCGGCGGCGAATATGGAGCGGGTACGAATGGCGATGCGGATTACGGTGACACGGGGCACGGGCAAAGTCGTGAACTTTCCGGGTATTGCGGTCGCCGCGAAAACTGGCTCGGCGCAGACCTACGGGGCGTCCATGACCCACGGTTTGTTCATCTGTTTTGCGCCCTACAATCATCCGACCATCGCGATAGCCGCGATTGTCGAACACGGCGGTCATGGCGGCAGCACTGCCGGGAAAGTCTGTCGGGCGATGCTGCTGTCCTATTTTCACTTAAAAGACCCGGGCGCTGCGTCGGCCCGAAGCGACTAGGTTGCGGCTTCCTCAGCCACGTAGGTGGGACCTTAGCATCCGTGCTCCCCATCCCAACAAAACTCTCGCGAGGGCGTTCACGTCCTCATTTATCACAACCCCGTAACATAAACGCCCTTGATCCATTTGGTAAACACCATGCTTTACGAACTCCACCATTACGATATTCGCAGCACTCGGGGACTACAGCAAGTCACCCAGCGGTTCGCCGACCATATCCTTCGGATCTGGAAACGCATCGGCATCGAGCCGGCTGGCTTCTGGTCCGTGATTATCGGCACGCCTATCTCGCGCCTGACTTACCTCTTGGTTTGGGAGGACTTAGCCCAGCGCCAGACGCTTTGGGATACGTTCGAGGCAGACCCCGAATGGCAGCAGGTGCTGCGCGAAACCAATGCCGACTGGGGCAGCAGCCCAATTCATACGTTCACGTCGTCTATTCTAAAGCCGACCGAGTATTCCCGCCTTCCGCGCCGGGACAACCAGCCTTCTCGCCTTGCCGGCGGCGTCTTCGAGCTGCGGACGTACCACTTCGACGACATGGCGAAACTGGGTCAGACAATCGCGTGTTTCGGCACGGACATCGCGCCCGCGTTCGACACGCATGGTCTCTTTGGAATGGGCTTCTGGACCACCTATATCGGCATCGCGCCCCGCCTCCATTATATGCTGGTCTTCGAGAACCTGGCCCATCGGGAGCGGGCCTGGGCGAGCTTCTACACCGACCCCGCCTGGCCTGCCCGTCAGGACA
>JAYVVR010000274.1:0-11321 GCA_043786835.1 Armatimonadota bacterium
AAGCCTGGATTAAGTAATGGCCCTGACTTTGCGCTTTGCGGTCGCCCGCAAAATGCCGTGTTTGTGGGGGGCATGACTGTGTGCGGCAGCGGCGGCTGATGCTTGGCGCTCCCAGGCCGACAGGTTCTTGAACTCGAAGCGGGTGGGGGTGCGGCCTCGGCACAGAAACGCAAGCGGCAGGGCGGGCAGAAGCACCAAAAGCGCGAGGGCAGCGGCGCGGAGTGGGAAGCGGGGCATAAATGTATTATACCATGCCTATTCGCCGGGTATAATGAACGCTATGGACAGTGTGACGATTTTAGGGCTGCGCGTGGACCGGGTTTCGGTAAGCGAGACGCTGGCGGCCATTGACCGCTTTATTGCAGAAAAAACGCCGCATACGATTGTCACCGCCGATGCGTCCATGGCTGTGATTGCCCGGCGTGACCCGGAGCTGCACGCGATTGTTGAAGGGGCGGATCTGGTAACGCCCGATGGGGCGGGGATTTTGCTGGCGTCGCGGCTCCTCGGGGTTCCTGTGCGCTACAAGGTGTCCGGGGTAGACTTGGTGATGCGCCTGTGCGCCCTGTCGCCAGGCAAAGGGTACAAGCTGTTCTTTCTCGGAGCTGCGCCGGGGGTTGCTGCCGAAGCTGCCGCAAAAGCGGTGGCGAAGTGGCCGGGAGCCCATATTGTCGGGGTCTGCGATGGTTACTTTACGCCCGAGCAGGAGCCGTTGGTTCTCGCCCAAATCAAAGCCGCCGCGCCGGACATTGTCATGGTGGCATTCGGCATTCCGAAGCAGGAGAAGTGGATCGCCCGGCACAAAGCAGCGCTTGGCGTTCCCGTCTTTATGGGCATCGGCGGGTCGTTCGATGTGCTGTCGGGCCGAGTCAAGAGGGCGCCGATCTTCATGCAGCGGTTCGGGTTCGAGTGGTTGTACCGGCTCGCCCAAAACCCGAAAAAGATCAGCAAAGTAATGACCCTGCCCCAGTTCGCACTTTTGGTCCTGCGCCAGCGGTTCTTAGGTGCGGCTTAATCAAGGCTTTTTCGGCGGGTCGGGCGTGGTTGTGATTGGGCCGATCACAATCGGCACCGGCTCCTTTTTCTTTTTGTCGCCGTCAGCAAACGCCGCATGGGGCAGCAGGCCGGACAGCATCAGAGCCGCCAGCAGGGCGCAAATCGCGTTTTTTGTTCTTTCCATCGTGTTTATTCCTCGCAGCATTATAGGTTAGTCGCTTGAACCAGGCAAATTGTTCCCGGAAACCCCAATTTTTTTAGCGGGACTGTCGCACAAAGAGGCGGCAATCTCCGGGCCAATTTCGACATGCAGCAGACGCTTTGCCGTGCTGCCGACCTGGACGAAGACCGAAACGGTTCCCGACCGGCATTCCGGGCAGCGGTAGACAGTCGCGCTGGAATAGTTTTGTGAGTCTACCGCGCCGTTCGGCCTGAATGTCAGCAATTTGTCCCAATCCCGGGCTTGAACACACTGAGCCAGCTCGCCGGCCTGCCGGGGAGCGGCTTTGGCAACTTTTGTTCCGCGCATCCAGCGCCTGCAGGTCTCGCAAAAGGGTTCCACCAAACCGTAGCGCGAAATAACTGAAGCGGCGACCGCCCCTGCGGCCCCGGCTTCGACAAGCAGCAGCAGCCAGTACCAGATCCCGCTGAGGGTCAAGTCGCCGCTGCTCCCAGAGGGCTGCGTGCCGCCCGGAGACGACACCGAATAGCTGCGCGACGAGCTGTTTGTCAGCGTCACCCCATGCGCGGCCTGAACACGCAAAAAGAGGCGCAGAGTCTCCCACGGAGTCAGCCGCCGCTCGGCCTCGGACTGCGCCGCGCTTGCCGAAAGGCCCCGGCGGTGGATAAGATGGCGCGTGACCGCCTGCACCATCGCAGGCCGCATCTGTCGGCTGTCCAGCACCAGGCGGACACCGTAAGTCAGCATCCCCGCCAAAATCGCGACTCCGATAACCACCGGCAGACTGCGGCATTTTCCGAGTGTCAGGCCCCATTTCACGATAAACGCGACCAGCAGCCCGGCAAAAGCCGGCATCAGGACTGGGATGTCGAGGAAGTTTGTGAGCTCCCAGTAAAGTGCGCCGACCATGCCCGCACCGAGCAGCGATACTCCAGCCAAGATCAGCGTCCCCACTGCCGAAGATTTTCTGCTGAACCGATAGGGGATCAGTGGTTCCGATGCTTCATCTGACATAATTATCTCGTTTTCTGCCCGATTTCTTGCAGCTTTTCCTGCACGACGGCGCGTTCGGCTTCGCTTTCAAATGACAGAACGGCGACAGATTGCACCGGTTTGGGTCCAATGGTGTCGAGATAGCGGACACGGAGGGCAGGCCGAACACTGCGCCCGAGATACAGCATTCCTTCGTCCTCCACGCGCAGACTGCCGTCCTCGATAACGGCGGCCCAGAGGCCGGTCCGGTCCTGAATGCTCCCATCGGTTTGCTTGATGGACGCATTGATCCGGGAAATAAATGCCTGTTTACCCTCTTCCGTTTCCGCAAGAACAACCGGAACTTCCAGAAACCGCTGCGCCGTCTTCGGCCCGAACCGCAGCTTGCCCGAAAGACGCATCACTGCCGAAGAATCAGCCTCCGACGCGGCAAGTCCCTGTTCGCGTCCAGCCCCAAATGTCCGGGGTGTCCGACGAAAGATAATATGCTTCTGCGCGACGCTCCCCAAAATCAGCGCCAGGGGCAGGCCCGCTACGAAAAGCGTGATAAAATAGGTGCGTGGATCAATCGGCGCGTCGCCTTCGTCGAGCTGAAACTCGGTATCAACCGTGTAGGGTCCAAGCTGAAAGCTGTTGTCTTTGAGATTGCCGTAGAGGTCCGAGGGAACCTGCCGAAAGACGCCCGTGACGGTGGCAGGGGACGTGGCAGAAGTCGGCGGCGACCCCTGACGCTTTACAAGCAGCGCCTGCCGGGTTTTCGGGTCATCCATCGGCATATAAATCTCCTGGTCCCCGCTCCCCTTGCTGACAATCCTCGTACTGCCATCAACCGAGCCCGTGACAGCCACATATTGGTTGATCTTGCCGCTGGCCAGCGCCTGCGAAAGTGTCATCGGAATCGGCGGCTTTCCGAACGCCCCCGCATCACGCCGCTGAATGTCCCCGCCGATGCCGAGCGCCGCTATGCACGCAATAATAACCCAAAAGTGTGAGGGAATGCCGTTCACGCGGTAGCGGCTCATTCTGGCACAAAGCAGTGCGACCCAGCCCATCAAACGGTAGAAAAGAGACATCGTGCAGTCCTTGTTTCAGTCGGTCGGTTATGCAGAGTATTCTTCCGTAGAGAGCGAGAGCTGAGGCGGCCTTTGCGCGCAGACGAATCGCCAAAGGACTGTACCAACGGCCGCTGTCTCATACCCGGCTATGAATTCGGCGAAAATCAGTGAGTGTAGTCCGTAGTTCCTGCCCAGGAAACCATAAAGCTGAAAAAGTGCAAAAGCCAGCGCACCATTGGCTGCTCCAAACAGTAAGTTTTTAGGCAAGCCGTAGCAGCGGAAGCGATTTGCCAGCCAATTCAAAGTGAAGATAAACAGCGCCAAACTGAGAATCGTCCAGGGATAACGGACAGCTGTATCCCAAAGGTCAGCAAGAACAAACGGCAAGTTTTGCATATTTTCCTCTTGAACCTAATAGCCTTTAATGCCCGGTCATCGTCACTCCCCAGCCCGGCTCCCCCCCCCCCACAGCCAGCTCCCCGCCGACAACTTCGCAGCCGCCGCTCAGACCAGCCACCGGCTTCAAGAGGCGATGCGAATCCAAATCCAGGAAGTCGAACGCTCCAGTCCCGGCGGCAATCTGCGCGGCGGCGGCGATCCCTACTCCGGTTTCCAGCATACAGCCGAGCATCAGTTTCTTGCCGAACGCTTTGGCCAGCGCGATGATCTGTAAGGCTCCAGCAATGCCTGATTTCATTAGCTTGACATTGATACCATCTACGGCGTCGGCTTGAAGCAGCTCTAAAACTTCGGCAACGCTGCAAGCGGCCTCGTCGGCAAACAGGGGAATCGTAGTTCGGTCACGGACATATTTCAGCCCGGCGACATCGCTTTTGTCCACCGGTTGCTCCAAAAGCTCAATCGCTGCGCCCATTCGGGTCAGCGCGTTGGCAAACGACACCGCCGCGTTAGGCATGAACGCCTGGTTCGCATCAATTCGCAGGCGGACGTGGGGGACGGCCCGAACAACCGCCTCAATCCGGGCGAGGTCGGCATCATGCCCGCGAGGATCGCCGACTTTCACTTTGAGCGCCCGAAACCCGTCTGCCCAGGCCGCCGATGCAAGCGCCGCCGCCTCGCCTGGGCCGACAATCGGGATGGTGATATCGGTTGTGACCCGCTCCAAGCTGCCCCCAAAATGCTGCCACAGAGGCAAGTTTCGTTCTCGCGCCCACAGGTCATACAGGGCCATTTCCAGGCCCGCCCGCGCTGCCGGAGCGTCCACCAGCAAATGGTTCGCACGGGACAGCAGCGGTCCCAAACGGTCAGCCGGCAGGCCGACAAACTCGTCTTTGACTGCGCCGATCGCGTCCAAAACCGATTCGGCGCTCTCGCCTGTGACATAGCCGACCGGCGCACTCGCCCCCAGGCCCGTCAGCCCGTTTTCGGCTGCAATCTCGATTCGGACATTGCGGGCCTCGGTTGCGGTCCGGGCGGCGATCACAAACGGCGACACCAGCGGAAGGGTCCAAGGCAAAGCCGACACGGAAACAATATGTATGCTTTTATTACGCATGCCTTTATTCTACTAAACTTCGCGCCAAGTGTCAAGGCGCGGATTGGAATCGGGTAAACTAGGGCTTTATCTATGTCAACACTTGTACTGGAAGAAACGCGGGCAGAAGTAAGACGTCCGGCGGACTTTGCGGTGTTCTGGGCCGAAGTCCAACGGGAGCTTGCCGCCCAGCCGACCGAGTGGGAACGGCTGGTGGGGGCGGGGGGCGAGACGGCGACCCATACGATAGACTGGGTGCGGTTTTCGTCGCTTGCCGACACACTGGTTTACGGCTGGCTTGCCGTGCCGAAGCGACTGCCCCAGCCGGCCGGGAACCGCGGCTATTTGTGGCTGCCAGGGTACTCGCTCGGCGCTCCGCCGCCGGGTCCCGAGTCGCTGTACCCGGAGACGGTGACGCTCGGATTAAATATTCACGGCAATCTCCCCGACACGCCGTACACGCACCCGAGCTTATCGAATGCCGACTATATCACGGCGGGGATTGAGTCGCCGCAGACTTATATTTACCGAAACATCGTTGGACACTGCCTGCGGGCGCTGGACGTTCTCGGGGCGCAGCCGGAAGTCAGCGCCGAGCGTCTGCTTACTGGCGGCATGAGTCAGGGTGGGGGACTGGCGCTTATCACGGCGTCGCTTGCCCCGGCAGTCCGCCTGTGCCTTGCGGACATGCCCTGGCTCTGTGCGCTTGAACTCGCCCTGTCGCTGCTTGACCGGGACAAGTACAAGAAAATGGGCGCGGCCCGGTACCCGGACGCTCGTGGTTTGATCGCCGATTACGCCGACGCGCACCCAGCGCTCGCCGAACAAGTCACCCAGACCTATGCGTACTTCGATCCGCTGTCTCATGCCGCTGACATTCGCTGCCCAGCGCAGATGAGCGCCGGGGGCCGTGACCCAAGCTGCAAGCCGCCGACGATTTACGCGGTTTTCAACGAGTTGACCTGCGAAAAAGAAATGCAGTACCTGCCGGTGACCGGCCACGACATCGTTCCCGCTATGCACGAGACGCATTGGAACTGGGTACAACGGATTTAGGAGATAAACCATGCCAGACAGTACCGGAGAAGACAAAATTGAAGAGCAAATCGGCCTGACACAAAGTGATGCGGTCGAACAGATGCGCCCGGCAGATAGCATAACCGAAAAGCGGCTGTTTGCGGACGGCGGCGACGGCAAAGAAAAAGAAGTGACCCTGCGAAGCCACCACGCCGGCGCAAGCAGCGAAGCCCCGGCGTCCAGCGGCATCCCGAGCGCCGAGCAGCAGCATGGCGAGCCGGGTGAAGCGTTCGATCAGCAGACCGAAACCCCGATGGCCGGTCATGTTCAGCCTGCCACGCAGAGCACGCAGTAAGCCGCCCCGCGTGACACTTTTTTTAGGAATAGACATTGGCGGCACAAAGTCGGCAGTGATAGTTGGGGACAAAAACGGGACGGTACTGGCCCGAATGTCCGCCCTGACACCCGCCGCAAGCTGGTCCGAAGCGCAAGCTGTCCTGCGGACACTGACACGCGCCGTTTGCCGGGATGCCGGGGTCAAGCTGACGGCGATTGCCACCGCCGGCGTTTCCCATGGCGGGCCAGTCAACTCACGCACCGGCATTGCCCAGCCCCCGCCGAACCTGCCGGCGTGGGGAAGCCTGCCTCTGAAGGCGCTTCTCGAAGCCGAGCTTGGCCTGAGAGTAACGGTTGAGAATGATGCCAACGCGACTGCCCTCGCCGAACACCGCTGGGGCGCAGGCCAAGGCTGCCAGGACATGGCGTTTCTGACACTCGGCACGGGCATCGGCGCGGGCCTGATCCTAAACAATGCCCTGTACCGAGGGCGAAGCGATCTCGCCGGTGAAATCGGTCACGCGACGATTACCCCCGACGGTCCGCTCTGCGTTTGCGGCAAGCGGGGCTGTTTGGAAGCGCTGGCCTCGGGAACGGCGCTTGGGCGGCGCGGGCGGGAACTGTTCAGCGACAAGATTAGTACGGCCCGTGATGTCTGCGCCCTCGCCCGCCTCGGCGACCCTCTCGCGCTGTCCATCATTGCCGATGCCGCCTGGGCGCTTGGGATTGGCCTCGCGAACCTGCTGCATACGCTGAACTTGGAGCGCATTGTTCTCGGCACGCTCGCTGTTCATGCCGGCGATCTGCTTTTAGAACCCATCCGGGCCGCGACCGAAGCTCACTGCTGGCCGGAGATTTGGGAAGGCGTTTCGATTGTTCCGGCGGCTCTCGGCGACGCCGCGCAGGACAAAGCCGCCCTCGCGGCTGCCCTGCAATAATTTTTTGCCGAAGTGCTTGACAAAAATTGAAACCTGTGTTACAATAACATCAATCCCGGACACTCTCCGGCTGCGCCACCGGCTCCCTGAAAGGGCAAGCCGAGCGTAAAGAAAAGCCGTCCCGCGTCAACTAAAAACCGACCGGCACGGCTTTTTTCTTGTCTCTACTTTTTCCTGTCTCTACTTTTTTCACGTCTTTATTCGCTTCGGTACGCCGCTACTTCAAAGCGATTGTTGCGGTAGCCGTCGCCGGTGCGAAGCCACTGCCACACTGACTCCAGCAGATAAGCGGGCAGGAAGAATGGCCCCCATACCCGGTACTGTCTGACATGCATCATCTCGTGTGTGTGCAGAATTGGGATTAGCTCATGACGCTCATACAGCACGACATCGCCGAACGTAATTGCGCTGGCCCAGCGCTGACGTGATAGAAGTCCAATAAGCCAGCCGCCCGAAACTTCCAGCATTTGATCCTCTTTGTGCCAAGCCGCTTGGCCGCCCAGTCCCCCGAAAATGCCGATTACAGAGTTGCCGCCGTTCCAAATGCCTCTCGCCAAAACAAGCATGAAAAATTGCGCCGTGGTATAATGAGTTGTATTTCGCTGCAATAAAGGATACTCCATGTCGCCCTATGTTTCCCGCTCGGCCCTGCTCCTCGCCGCGCTTTCCGTGCCTGCCGCCCTTTCCGGCTGTCACTCCACACTGCTGTCCCACTTTCGCCACGACAAAGCTCCTGTCACTGCGGTTCGGCCCACAGTTGCCGTACCGGCTCAAGCTCTGCCGATGCTGCCGGTAGATTTGACTAAAACCCAGCCGAACGAAGCGGGCCTTGTCCCGATCTTAGAATACCATGACCTGGTCCAAACGACGAAAACTACCGGTTATCAGTACCCGGCAGCGGCGTTTCGGCAGGATATTGAATGGCTTTACGCCCATAACTACCGTCCGATTAGCCTTTCCGACTATGTGAACGGCAAAATAGACTGCCCCGCCGGTATGTCGCCTGTTATTCTGACGTTTGACGATGCCCTGCGCGGCCAGTTTAATTATACCAACGACGGCAAAATTGATCCAAACTGCGCGGTCGGTATTCTCGACGACTTCCACGCAAAACACGCTGACTGGCCGTTGAAGGGGACGTTCTTTGTGCTGACCGACATCGGGACAACCCTGCCGCCGCCGTTCTACCAGAAAGCGTTCGCTCAGGGCAAAATGGACTACCTTGTCCATGAAGGCTTTGAGATCGGCAACCATACTATTCATCATAAAGCGGGTATTCGGCACTGGCCGGACGCGCAGGTGGAAGGAGAATTTGCCGGCGCTGTCGCCAATATCCATTCCTACCTGCCGAACTATACTGTGGATACGCTGGCCCTGCCTTACGGCGTCTTCCCCAAGAACAAAAAGCTAGTAATCAGCGGTGCACGCGGGGGAGTCACTTACCACAACATCTGCGCTCTGAAAGCCGGTGCGGATCCGGCGGCGTCGCCGATGGGCAAAGACTTTTACGGCCGTAATTTCGATCCGTATTACATCCCGCGCATCATTCCCGGCGCAGGCAAGTATACGATTCGTTACTGGCTGGACGTTTTAGAGAAAAATAAGACACTGAAATATGTCAGCGATGGCGACCCGAACACGTTCACGGTCAGTGCCATCGCAAAAGGCCAGATCAACCAGCCGCGCCTGCAAAAAGCCCATCTACACCTGCGTGTCTACAACGGCGCCCAGATCAGCGCGAATAGCTAAGGCAAGAGCAGAGAAGAAGGGACGTTTGGTATTACGAGGGCGTAAACGCCCTCGCAGCCGTCATTTACTATAGCCAATTTGCTATAGCCAATTTGACCATACAAAGAGACCACCATGACCAAATGCCTGATGACAAAGCGCTTTTTCTGCTCGCTGCGCTCGTTATGATCGGCGCATTTCTGTCGGCAATTCCGGCATCCGCCCAGCAGGCCGCCGTACCTTAGTCTCCCGCCGTGCTGACGCCGCTAGTGACCTCGCCGCCGGGGGAAAGCTTCGGATGGAAAGGGATACGCGGCCGGAAGACCTGCTCGGCCTAGTCAAATCATTTCTGAAAGGTCTCGGCGAAACCGGACAGCCGCCGGCTGCAACGTCTGGACGGGTGCTTTCACCGCCGAACCCGGCGGCAGAGGCCACTGCGAACGGCGACCTTGCTGCGGGATGTCAATCATGTACATCTCGTCGTGTGTGGAGCGGCCGGATCAAAGTCGCCGAAAGTGACGGGAATGATAGTAACCATTTTCAAGCCCGGCGTCAAAAAGCCGGTCGTGATAACCCCGCTGGCTCTGAGAGTGCCCGCAGCGTTGGCGTTTGACTCGAACGCACTCTACGAAAATGTGTTCGCGGCGGAAGGGGCGCACTGGCCTTTGTTTACCGATGCCGACGAATACAAGCTGATCATGGTCGGCTTGCCGGACAGGCATGCTTCGCCTTCGCGGCGTCCGGCGGCGGCTGCGTCGTAGTCGAGCGCTCCAACGGCTATCCCGGTTTGGAGGTTTTGACTGCGCTCATCTCCCATGTCACCACAGCGGTCGTCAACTCGCAAATGGGCAAAAAAGCGATTAATTCAACACTCGACAATGGCAAGCTGATGGGTCCTGAAGCCAAACCGCTCGTTAAGCCATCAGATCAGTAGAATGGGGCAAGACTATGAGCGTTCCTCCTAACAACTATCCTCCTAACAACTCTTCTTCGATACCGCCAGCCCATCCGTCCGGGGGCGGCAAAGGCTGGAAGCTTTTTGGGTTCGGCTGCCTTGGCCTGTTCCTGCTTCTCGCCGTCGGCGGCGTCCTGCTGGTCCAGAACGTCAAAAGCAAGCTGGCAAACCCACAAAAGAACGATATCGTCGGCACCGTCATCCTCACCAGTCAGGCCGCCCTGCAAGGAACGCAGCTTCAGCAGGCGATTGCCGCGTACCATACCCAGCACAACACCTACCCGAAATCTCTGATAGATTTGTATACTGACGGCAGCATTGACGGCAAGCTGCTTCATAACGCACTCGACGACAGCCCTGACCCTGCCCATATTTCCTGGCGCTATACCCCGCCCGACGAAGGCGCACCAGGCAGCACGGTCATTCTGGAAGAACAGTACCATGCCACTGTCGGCAGCACGACTCCGCCGGACAAACTTGCGATTACCCTGGACGGCAAAAGCATGAGCGGAGCCGCGAAAGAGTCGCCTTAGAAACGTCACGAAAGAGGCACTGTAAAAAAGCTCCTGAATTTTCAGGGGCAGTCTGCCGATAATTATTCCAGCGCCATTGAGGAGCTTACAGCCAAAGAGGGTTTGTATCACGAGATTTTTACAATTGAAGGAAACCAGCCCATGTTTGCGAAAGCCCATCCCTCGAACCCGACGTTTCCCACTGTTTCTGACCCGGCCCGGCTGAACGATCTCCCCTCCCTGCTCGGTCCCTACGCCGTTTCTGCCCCCATCTATGTGTATCTGATGAGCTGCGGCAATTTAAGCGCCTCACGCTTTCGCTCCCAAGACGAAGACGATCTGATTTTGGTTCTTAGTCCCCGAGCCGCCGCTTTAGCGGTTTAAGCGTTGATTTATTTTGGACGTGTCGATTTCTCTTGACGCTGGCAGACCATCATCGATTTTCTTGCTGAAAGTTTGTGCCTTCCGTGACTGGGAATGTCTCCTTGGTTTTGAGGATTGGAGCGGGCGGTCAAGGTAATGCTGTTCCCATTCGCCTTGGCAAGAATTGTCACTTCGGCGGTGTCTGATCCGATGGCCTGCGGGTCATACCCTGTAACCAGTGCTTTCGTACCGTTGACCACATACGACACTTTCCCGCTTGGGACTCTGCCCGTGTTCACGCTCAAAGCATCCCGCGCCGTGCTAGAGTAGGCAACCCTCGCCGGCGGAGTCTGTGCGGGTTCCACCGTGACAGCAGGCGGCAGAAATGTCTGTCGAAACAGAGTGACTAGGACAAAAAACAAGACCACACTCGCGCACAGCGCCAGACGGCTGCGAAAGTCAAGGTCGTCCAGGGTCTGTTCGACTGGAGTTCCCTCCGGCGTCGACTTCTTGAACCCCTAAACCCGTCCCTCTTTCGCGGATAAATCTTGTAAAGAACAACAATACTGGGCGATATCTTGACCGCCCAGCATGCCGAGTTCAGGAAATGCTGCAGGGCCGGATTTGTGGTGTTTACTCCGTTTTCGACTCCTGGCCTTTATCGGCCGTGCTCTTGACGACAATCGTCTTCAAGTTCACAAACTCCTTCAAGCCGTGTTCAGACAGCTCACGCCCGTAGCCGGAGCGCTTGA
>JAYVVR010000275.1:0-4086 GCA_043786835.1 Armatimonadota bacterium
CCTCGGTTGTCACCCGGCACATGCCGCTCTGCGTCTCCAATATCTCAACGCGCTCACCGAGTACTGCCTGTGAGACCATCTCCGAACCCGTATCCGGCCCGGCGTACAAGGCCGCGACATTTTGGCTGACGATCTGGGTGTTCATTCGAACGTGATTTCGGTGCGGTCGCCGACCCGGATGCGGTCCCCGTGAGCAAGACGCTGCTCTTGATGGGGCAGAAGGACCTCACCGTTTAGACTGGTGCCGTTGGTGCTGCCGGTGTCAACCAAATAATAGCCGTCGGGGCGACGGACGATCTCGGCATGGCGGCGGGAAACAGCGTCGTCCATCTCGATTTCGATGTCCGGGTAGTAGTGCAAAGCGCTGTCAGGCCGGCCAATTGTGGTCACGTCCTTGACGACATCAAACGCCGCCGACAGCCGTCCGAAGCGAACGACAAGCTGCGGCACAGCGGCGGGAACTTCAGGCACAGGCGCATCAATAACGAACGGCGCGACGGCAGGGATGCCGGCACTAAAGTCCGACGACAGCCAGGACGACGCATGAATCGGCTCAAAATCGGCTTCGTCGTCCACTTCCAGCAGGGCGTTCTCGGAAGCGGGCGGCGGCGGCAAAGCGACTGCCGACGCGTTCAGCTCTTCGTCTTCGTGGCTGTGCGCGTGGTTGTCCAAAGCAGCAGCCGGCGTGGGTTCTGTATAGTCCACTAAAGTGAGCGGACCGTCGGCATGATGCGCCGTTTCCGGTCCACGGTCGAAAGAAAGGCCGTTGAAATGCGGCTCGGCTTCGGTATCGAAATCAGGCAGGGTGGGGGGTATGTCAAGAAAGGCCGGCGTGTCCGGCATTTCTTCCAGCGGCGGCTTTCCAGCGACTGCCGTGTGGTTTTCGAGTGTCGGTCCGGTTGTTTCCACGTCTGTGCCGGCCGCCTCTGCTGCGGCCTTGTCCTTGCGTAGCTTCCATCCTGCCATAGATAATCCGCTCCTGCCTAATAGCTTTACAATAACTTGCCTTCGATTATATCACGGGCCGCGAAGAAGTGTCAAGCAATAGCGGGCCGGTCTCAGAGGCTCCAGCAAAAACCTCACCCTGCCTCGTCCCTATGCCCGCGGCATCACTTCATCTCTGGCGCAGCTGTTCACACCACTACGGAGGAACCCCGACCTCCTTCGGAAAGGAGAGGGCGGCGTGGAACGAGCCGGGTGAGGTTTCTGAGACCGCTTCTGTTCGCCCCCCAAATCGCCGGTTGCGAAACATCGGTTGAATGTGCTATAATCTGACACTTCACGACAGACATCAAACTCGACCTATGCATAAAGGATACGCACGATGAAACGCACTTACCAGCCGAAAGTTCGGCATAAAATGAAGACCCATGGCTTCCGCCACCGGATGTCTACGCCCGATGGCCGTAATGTCCTGAAGCGCCGCCGCGCGAAAGGCCGCTATCGGTTGTGCGTCACCCATACAGTGACCATTCCTAAGAGCATCTAGTGAGAGAAAAGCGTGGCAATAAATTGCGGCGCTGTGAGGAGAAGCGCCTGGTCTCTACCTGCGTGGAGAAAGACTTGGTCTTTTCTCGTACCCGCGAAGGCGGTTACTAGGCGTCTCCGCCCCACAGCGAAGGATTTCAACTCCACGCTTCTGAAATCCGCGCTCCTGAAAGCAAAATGTCATGCTGCCGCGCGCGTCTCGGCTGAAACGGAGCCGGGACTTTCAGGCTGTTTACAAGCGGCGGGCCTCGTGGGCGTCGCCGTCTTTGGTGCTGTATGTCCGGTTTCGGACCCTGCGTGAGCCGCAATCGGCACGGCTTGGGTTCGTTATCTCGAAAAAGATCGCGAAACGCGCCCACGACCGGAACCGCTTGAAGCGGCGTTTGCGGGAAATCAGCCGGCATTTCCTGCTGCCAGCAGCCGTGCGGCCCTATGATGCGCTGGTTGTGGCGCGAACGGCCGCGCCCGATGCCGACTTTGCACAGCTCACGGCAGAGCTGATAAGCCTCGCAAATCAGGGCGGGCTTGTCTGAAAATCAGGGCGGGCTTGTCTGAAAAGCGACTTTCGATGAGGCACGTTTTAGTAGCGCTCGTGCGTATGTATCAAAAGTATATCTCGCGCTGGACCCCGGCGACCTGCAGGTTCTCGCCGACTTGTTCGGAGTACGCCGTGCAGGCACTTTTGAGGCATGGGACGGTGCGTGGTCTTGGAATGACACTCTGGCGGCTCTGCCGCTGTCACCCGTTCCATCCGGGCGGGTATGACCCGGTACAATAAGGCCACTAAGCGAGAAACAGTAAGACCATTAAGCAAGAAAAAGTTTGGGAGTTTTGATGAAGATCAGTCTCGCCGCCCGGCGCACTTGGCTAGGCGCGGCGTTTGCAACTTGGGCGCTTTTGCCATTCGGCATGGCAGCGTCGGCGCAGGCGCCGGCGAACGTTCCGCCGGCTTACGGAATCGCCCAGCGGCTTCAGGCCGAGGCGGTCGCGGCGGAAAATGCTGGCAATGGGCAAACTGCTCACAACCGTTATTATCAAGCGGTTAAGCAGCTCCAAATTGTTGTTGCCAGCAAAACCTACGGTAAAACAGACTTTGCCAAACAGTCTCTGCGCCAGCAGGCGGCGATTGAAGAGCATAAGTTGCAGGACAAAAACGCGGCGATTCAGTCCCTGCAAATCCTGCATAATACGTTCCCGGAAGACCCGACTGTTCTGCCTGAGATCCAGCGGGTTGGCACTGAGCTGGACAAGTTCAACAGCACTGTTACGCCGCACTCGACCCCATTTCATGTGTTCGGCGCAGCCCTCTACCATGTAATTGACTTTTTCGTTACGCTGACGGGCCGGCAAAACTGGTCCTACTGGCTGGCGATTCTTCTGGTTTCGATCCTGGTGAAGCTGGCCTTGACGCCGCTTTCGAACAAGCAGTACCGCTCGATGAAAGAGATGCAGAAGCTTCAGCCCTACATTCAGGAGCTGCAGGCAAAGCACAAAAACGATAAAACAGTGCTCGGCGCGAAGACAATGGAGCTGTACAAAGAGCATGGTATCAATCCGATGGCCGGCTGTACGCCGCTCTTGTTTCAGCTGCCGATTATGTACACGCTGTATTATACGATTCGGATGTACCAGTACCAGTTCTCGCACGGCACATTCTTGTGGATCGGCAGCGGCCTGTCCCACGTATTCCCGCAGTTCCTCGGCATCAATTTAGGCCAGCCGGATATTCCAATCCTGCTGCTGTATGCCGGCTCGATGTATGTGACGCAGAAGATGACGGTTACGCCGACGATGGACCAGCAGCAGGCAGAAACTCAGAAGATGATGGCGATCATGACCCCGTTCATGACGACTTACTTCTTCCTGCAGTACCATTTGCCGTCCGCGTTCGTGCTGTATTATTTGATCTTTAACATCCTGTCCACGGCCCAGCAAAAGTATTATATGCGGAAGCGGGCGGGGGATGTCTCCCCTGGCTCGGACGGCGGCGGTGGTTCGCGGCGTCTGCCGACACTACCGGGCGGCTCCGGCGGCGGCAAGGCGATCCCGGTCAGCGGCGTCACGAAGCTGAACGGCAACGGCAGCGCGAACGGCAATGGGACGCACAGCAGCCCCAGCCGCCGTGTCCCCGTCGGCTCGCTGTCAGATAGTGCTTCCAACGGGAGCAGGGTGCACACAAATGGTACGGAGCCGACGGCAAAAGGTGTCCTCGCCCCGCCGAAAGTCCACCCGAAAAAGAAGCGGCGTTAAAAGCAATAGAGTGGGAGGGAGAACATGAATAGGAGGGGCGAACGCAAGGTTCGTACCTGACATTTCGTCTCCGGCCCTGTTCCGAACTCCGTAGGGATGAACCTTGTGTTCGCCCACAAAATAGCACCTGACCCGCCGAAAGAACCAAAACTGCTTTGGCCGAAACCAATACTGCTGAACTAAATACGCTGGAACCCGCTGCAAGCGAGTCTTATTTGGAAACGTCAAGCGCCCAGGCGCTGGCGCATTTAAAGACGCTGCTGACACTGGCTGGCTTTGACGCTGAAGCCGCCGAAGAGTCCCGCCACGCGGATACTGTGACCCTGGCTGTCTCCGGCCCAGATGCGA
>JAYVVR010000276.1:0-4082 GCA_043786835.1 Armatimonadota bacterium
CGATCGAAGGTGTTCCGAAAGAGAGTGTACCCAACCTGTGAGCAAAATAGAAGATACTGTCTCGAGCAATAATGCCTCGAAGTCGGAGAATCAACAGAAGTCGGAGCTTGAAGGCGTTCCCTACTTAGGCGAAACCCGGCGGCAGGCGCTGGCCGAAGCTGGCTTAATTACGCAGGACGATTTGCGGCGGGCGACCGCCGAGCAGATCGGCGGCGTCAAAGGCGTCGGCATGGGCAATGCCGCGAAAATCAAAGCCTGGCTTGCAGTCCCATCCGCCCCGCTGCCGTCCGCCGCGCCAACCGACATTGATCCCGGTCTGGCCTCGGTGAACCAGAACGTGCAGGATGTCTTTCAAAAGCTCAACAATGCCGCCGTCCGCCTCAAAGACCATATCCCGGCCAAGTCCCGTGACAAGGCATTGGACCGCCAGCTTGACAAGCTGGACAGTGTTGCCTCCGAACTTGCCGAAGGCCCGGACACCCTCTCAGTCAAGCAGGTTCAGAACGCAGTCAAGACTCTGGACAAAATCGCCGCCCTCCTGCAAATCGCCGCCGACGATACCCAGAAGCTGTCCGCGAAAAAGCAGGCTGCCCTGATTGAAGAGCTGCGGGCACGCCGCAAACGTCTCCAGAAGACCTTAGACGACTGAAAGCCTTTGTGCAGTACGCCATTCTCAGCGATATTCACGCCCATCTGCCCGCGCTCCAAGCGGTCTGGAGCAGACTGGAAGCCGCCGGCCTTGCCGATCGGCCTGTGCTGAACGCTGGTGACTCAGTCGGCTACGGTGCGGACCCGGAAGCGTGTGTTCGGTTCCTGCGCGGCCACTCAAACATCGTCACGGTTAAAGGCAACTACGATAAAAACGTCGCCCTGTTCCCGAAACGCGAGGCTGCTTACCGGCTAAAATGGGGTCTGCTGAGGCCTGAGAAGTTTGGGACACTCCGCGAAAGCAGCGCAGCCATCACCGACGAAACCCGGCACTGGCTGTCCGACCTGCCTGCGGAAGTCTCTGTCACTTTGGACACAGTCCAAGTTGTCATGTCCCATTATTCGCCCGGCAGCAAAGAAGGGATTGGGACATGGACGCCTGACTCGCGGCTAAAAGAGCTTGCTAAAAACACGAAAGCCAAAATCGTTGTCTGCGGCCACACCCACACGCCATTCGTCCGCTGCGTCGGTGGCATTTTGTGGGTCAATCCCGGCAGCCTGGGCCTGTCTCGGGATGACGGTGCGTTTCGCTACGCCGTGCTGACCCTCGAACCCGGCCTGCCGCCGTCGGCAGAACTGAGATTTGTAGGATAAAGCTCCCCCCCAATTCCGGGGAGCTATACGGAGTGCGGAAGTAGCCTGGCCGGTTTCTTGTCTGGCTACCCAGAATTGGGGGGAGCTGTACTCTTTAGGAAATCCCTTATGCGCCTTGCCGCCATTGATATTGGAACTAACTCTACCAAAATGACTGTTGCCGATGTCTCGGGCGACGGCCTGCTGTCGGTTGTTTTGGAAGACTCAGACGTGACCCGGCTCGGCGAGGGGGTAGACCACTCCCACCGGCTCGGCGATCTTCCGATGGCTCGGACACTCGCCGCGATTGTCCACTTTGCCGACGCTGCGCGCATACTCGGCGCGGAAACTATACTCGGAGCGGGGACAAGTGCCCTGCGGGATGCGTCCAACGGTGCAGACTTTATCGCGGCCGTCCTAGCGAAATCCGGCGTAGACGTTCAAATTATCTCCGGCGACCAAGAAGCAAATCTCGCCTACGCCGCCGTCCGCTCTGATGCTAGCCTCGGCATTGCCGCCGCCGCCTCGCTTTTAGTGTTCGACATCGGCGGCGGCAGTACCGAATTCATCCTTGGCGACGCAAATGGGGTGGGGCGCTACAAAAGCCTTGACATCGGCGCGGTCCGTCTCACTGAGCGCTTCTTTCGCGCCGACCCGCCAGCCCCGGCGGAACTGTCCACCGCTCGTCGGCTTGTGTCAGATACCCTCGCTGCATTCCCCGTTCCTGCCGGTACTCTGATTGTCGCCGGCATCGGCGGCACAGCCCTGAACATCGCCGCCGTGACACTGGGCCAAATCACGCCAAATGCCGACGCCGTTCACGGCATGACTGTCACCCGCACAGATGTCTCCGCTGCCCTCGCCCGGTTTGCATCTCTTTCCCTGGCAGGCCGCCGCGAAATCCCTGGCCTGGAACCCAAACGCGCCGACGTCATTGTCGCTGGGGCGCTCATTTTAGACACGCTCCTCGCTTACTTCGCCGCCGACAAGTTTCTCCTCAGCGCCCGCGGCCTTCGCTACGGACTGCTGGCCGACTACGCGAAATCCCAGCAATGACACTCGTGCATCCCCGATTAATGACCATATCCTAGAGGACACGGCTATTGAGCGAGGATGCTGGAAACTATGCCTCCAGCGCACTTAGATTTGTCTGTATTATCCCCACGAAGTGGGGGTTCGCAGCGTCCTCGCTCAATAGCCGTGTCCTCTAGGATATGGTCTTTTTCCGGGTAAACTATTCGCGTTATGTGGGAGAGATTCTTCAACTGGCAGAGCGACCAAGACTGGACATGGGGACCGTTTTTGCCCCTGCGTCCGGCCCGAAATCTGCCGATGCAGCCCCGGGTTTGGGTGCGTTTGTTTACGGCGCTGTCGTTTGCAGGGTTATTTGTGATCGTTCTTGGGGGAATCGTTTGTGTTTGGGGCCCGAAGATTGCCGCAAGACAGCACTGGGATATCCCACCGGCAGTGATGGAAACGCTAGGAACCATCGCCGCGATGGCTGCGGACACTGGAACATGTGTGCTGCTGGTTGAACTGCTGCTCAGTCTGCCCCTGCTGTTCTTCGCCGCTTGCCTGCCGTTTCATCTGGCCTGGAACCGGCGGGCCGCCCGACTGGCAGCGTCATCACCTGCCGAAGTGCAGACGACGGCGAAAGACGTCTGGCCGCCCCCGCCGAAGACGCGTTAGCGAGACTCAAAACGCCCCCTAGCCCCCAATAATGGGGGAACATGACAGGACGTCAGAAGCTCCCGCCTCTTTTCCGTTCCCCCCTTATTGGGGGCTAGGGGGACTCTTTCGGGAAAACTATCCTAGCGCGATGATCGGTCCGTCGCGTAGGTCGCCGAGCTGCCGGGGGTTGAGGCCGGGTGTGACGACAAATACTTTTGCAGGTCTGCCGGAGCCAAAACTGCTTTGGAGCTTGGCAGGACTGACGCCACTGGGGCAGTCGGGGAGGGCTGAGATAGCCGCAGATTGGTAAGGATGAAGAGGACCAGAAGCACGGCCACACCGGCTAGCACAAAAGCAAGCTTCGGCAGGGCCGGCAGGGTCGAGAAATGACGTGTGGGAGTCGGGAAGGTCGTTTGGACGGGAACAGAATTGGTGTAACCGGCGGCGGCTTTCTTAAGCGCCTTGACCATATCTTGAGCCGATGGGTACCGCAGGGCCGGGTCTTTTTCAAGCGCCCTCGCGAGCACAGCCTGAATGGTCTCGGGCATATTTGGCACAAGGGCTGGCTCACCCATGATCACTTGATGGGCGACAAGCTGGAAGTTCGCGCCTTCAAACGGGGGATGGCCCGTAAGCATCTCATACAAGAGAACACCGACCGCCCAGATGTCTGACTGCGGGGTCGGCGGCTGGCCGCGGAGCTGCTCCGGGGCCATGTACGCCGGCTCTCCGACCAGCGCCCCCATCAGCGTGACCGTCGCGTCACCCGGCTGACGCGCCAAACCAAACTCGACTAGCTTGACACGTCCATCATGCAGCAGCATAATGTTTGAGGCCCGGATGTCCCGGTGCAGAATGCCCTTGGCATGGACCGCGTCAATCGCTTCGGCCGCCTGCGTCAGAATGTCCAGAGTTTCCGGCATCGAAAGCGCCCGATGGTCGAGATGCTGACGCAGGGGATGGCCGACCAGATATTCCATCACCAAAAACGGGTGGCCATCCTGCTCGCCGGTCTCGTAGATTTCAGGGATGCCGGGGTGAGACAGCGACGACAGCGCATGAGCTTCGCGCTGAAGGCGGGTTTCCAGCACGGAGGCCAGCACGGGGTCGGCGCCAGGCTCGGGCTTGCT
>JAYVVR010000277.1:0-11278 GCA_043786835.1 Armatimonadota bacterium
GAGCCGAACATCCGGCGCGTCCTGCAGGCGATTTTCGTCAAAGACGGTTACGAAGTCCAGGTCGCCGAAAACGGCGTCAAAGCGCTGGAATGGGCGTCCGCGAACCCGGTCAGCCTGCTGATTACCGATTTGATCATGCCGGACATGAACGGCGTCGAGCTGATCCAAAAAGTCAAGCAGAAGCACCCGGACGCTGTCGCGATCGTGATTACGGCTTACGCGACCATTAAAACGTGCGTGGATGCCATGCGTTTCGGCGCGTCGGACTACATCACAAAACCGTTTGACATGGACGAGATCCGGGCCGTTGTTAAGCGTGCCGTCGCCCGCGCCGCTGAAGCGTCGTCTGCCAGCACCGCGAGTAGGCCTAGCAGCAAAACAACGCCGTCCATTCTCGCGAACGCCGTCAGCCCAGCGATGCAGGACGTGATTTCAACGATAGGCCGGGCAGCGTCGTCCCGTGCGACCGTTTTGATACGCGGCGAAAGCGGCACCGGAAAAGAGCTTGTCGCTCGCGCTTTGCATGAGCAGTCCGACCGCGCTTCCGGCCCCTTTGTCGCGATTTCCTGCGCCGCGCTGTCAGAAACTTTGCTTGAAAGCGAGCTGTTCGGCCACGAGAAAAACGCGTTCACTGGGGCGGCAGCCGAGCGCAAAGGCCGGTTTGAGCTGGCGCACGGCGGCACACTTTTCTTGGACGAAATCGGGGATGTGTCGGGGGCCGTGCAGGTGAAGCTGCTCCGGGTCTTGCAGCAGCGGGAGTTTGAGCGGGTCGGTGGCACAAAAACCATCAAGGTAGATGTCCGGGTCGTTGCCGCGACAAATGTCGATCTAGAGCAGCACTTGAAAGAAGGCAAGTTCCGCGAAGACCTCTACTACCGTCTCCAAGTCATTCAAATCACCATGCCGCGCCTGCAGGAGCGTGTCGAGGATATCCCCCTGCTGGCTAACTTGTTTATCCACAAGTTCAACGCCGAAAACGACGCGACGACCGAGAAGTTCTCGCCGGAGGCAATGATGTATTTGCAGTCGTATGCCTGGCCCGGCAATGTCCGCGAGCTGGAAAATGTTGTTCACCGATGCGTCGTCATGGCCGACAGACATATCAAAGTCATTGATGCCGATATGCTGCCCGCGATTATCCGCGATGGGCGAATGAGTTAGACGAAGAGGAAAATAACACCGATAGAGTTTACGGACTCGATAGGCGGCTGACTGTCACAAACTGGAAGCCGCGCCGCTTTGCCTCGGCAATAATCGCCGGGAGCGCCTCCAAAGTCTGGGGAATGCCATCGTGCAGCAAGATAATCCCGCCGTTTTCAAGATGCGCGATCACATGGGCCTGAATCGCGGACGCCGGGGGATGGCTGAAATCGCCGGGATCGTTTGTCCAAAGTGTCGTAATGAAGCCGTGCTTTGAGACCTCCCGCACCGTTTCGCCATTGTACTCGCCGCCGGGCGGACGGAAAAAGCGTACCGGCGCGCCGGTCGCATGGGTGATCGCTGTGTTGCACCGCTGCACTTCATACGCGATAAGTTCCGGCGGAATGATGGCGAGGTTGACATGGTCGTAGGTATGGTCCGCGACTTCGTGCCCTTCGGTGACTTCAAGCTGAACCAGCCCTGGAAACTTTTCGACCTGCTCGCCGACCACAAAAAAGGTTGCCGGTGTATGTGTCCGGCGCAGAATGTTCAGGAGCTGAAGTGTGTAAACCGGGTGCGGGCCGTCGTCGAACGTCAGCGCAATTTGCCGGCGATGCGGCCCGCCGCGCATTAGCTTGTTGAACTTCAAGCCTGACTCTCGGGCGTAAGCGTTCTTCGCCAGCAGCGTCCCGTAAGGCCGGGCATTTTTGGAGAAGCTCAACCCGGCATAAAACGACGGCGGCAGGAGGGGCGTCGTCGGCCCTGCCGGCCTGGGGGCGTCGGCCCGTACCGGCAGAAGCGCCGCAAGGCAAAAAACGACCGCAAGAAACCGTCTCAAGAGACATCTCCACCGTCGAGCATGGCTTGGTCCAGGCGCAAATCACGCAGCACTAGGCCCGAAAGCAGCTTGGGATAGAAAAACGTAGACTTCTGCGGCATCACATCACCAGCCAGAGACACGTCCCGGATTTCGTTCACCGTCGGTCTGCCTAAAAGAAACGCGGCTTGAGCATCGCCCCGTGAGACCGACGAAACCGCTTCGGCGAGGTCGCGCGTATACGAAACAAACCCGCCTGCTGCGACTTTGTCCGGCGTGATGTTTAGGGATTTGTCCAAAATCAGTGTGCCTAAAAGAGACACCGGCAGCCGCTCGGCGGTGCTGCTGCCTGCCACTGGCCCAGTGTTTAGCACTGCTATCTGGACCGTGCCGAACGGCAGGACGATGCCGAACGCAGTCTTTCCCAGATTAGCCTGCGCGGCGATCTCGGCTTCAATCGCCTCAGCAGAGCTTGGATGCAGCGTGAAGCTTTCAGCCAGCAGTGACGGCAGGGCGGCAAGTGTTTCCGGCGGCACATTCTTGACCAGCCGATGCGTCGGCAGAACTAACAGCCCCTCATCTTCAAACGCCGTCAGTGTAATCAAAATATAGTCAGCGGCGAGCGGCGTGCTGCCTGGATGAGCAGCCCGAATCTCGCGCTGATAGGTCAGCGACGTTTCATACCGATGATGACCGTCGGCAATAAAAACCACTTTGTCAGCCATCAGCTCTTGCAGAGCAGCCTGCCCGTCAGGATCCGTCAGCCGCTCGAGTTTGTGGGTGCAGCCGAGAACGCCGTCCACGCGCTCGATGACGCTTTCCCGGTCGTCGTACTCCTGGATAAACATTCGCACGGAGTCGTCAGGGTCGGAAAACAAGCCGTAGATAGACTCAAACTGGGCTTCGGTCGCGCGAAGCAGCTCCAGACGGTCTGCTTTTGGCCCGGTCAGCGTCTTTTCATGCGGCAGGACTTTTCCGGTGGTGTAGTCTTCGAGCTTCAGCAGGCAGATCAGCCCAAGCCGCTCTGGAAACCCCTGCCCTGTCGCCGGGTCGTCAAAAGTCTGCCGGTAAATATAGAATGCCGGCGTGTCGTCGGCTTTGAGCGTTCCCGTCACCAGCCATTCTCGAAAGAGTACTGCGGCCTGTGAATACCTGTCTTCTTCGCGGCCTAAAATCAGCCGGACGACGTTAGCGGGGTGCTTCGCATACAGCGCGTCCTGATCGGCGGGCGAGATGACATCATAGGGCGGTGCGACAAGGCTATCCAGGGTTGCCCCGACAGCAGCTTCGTCGTAGCGAACGCCGCGAAACGGCAGAATATTAACCATGAAATACAGCTTTCTAAGAATGAACCCACCCCGCCTCGTTCCTCGTCTTCCCCTCCCGCAATGGGAAGGGCAGGAGTTTTAGGACCTGTCGCAAGGGCTGCCGCCGGCCGCCCCTCTAAGTCTTCTCTCTTACCCCTCCGGTTGCGGGAGGGGAAGACGAGGAACGAGGCGGGGTGGGTTTGTTACACCTCAGCATACCTGATTTCCGAGCTGCTTGGCAACACACGGCCCTGAGGCCCGGAACTACCTATTGCGTACCGGGGTTCAGAGTATGCCTTCTTTGTCCCGACAGGCGCCTGAAGTGGGGTATACTTCCGGTGTCGCTTTTTTGCTGGAGAGTTTTATGCCGCTGACTGCCTCAGATATTCCTGCTGTTGACCCAAGTGTCCGGACTGTCCTGGAAACGATTAAAGACCAGTATCCGGGGGTGCCGTTTCTCGCGCTGGGCCAGACCGTCTTCTGGGACGAGCCGGCAAAAGCCGTCTGGCGGCGGCTTTTAGACACCTGCCTGCCCGACGCGTCGCTGATTGCCGGAGTGCATGACACCGATTATTTCGCCAAAACGTCCGCGCATGTCGCCGATGACCGTAACTATGTCGCCCTTCCCCATGACGACGGCCAGACCCGCGACCTCTGGAGCGCGGCTGGCGAGATGTCTGCACTCTTCGGCAGCGAAAGTGTCCCCGCTCGCTCCATGTTCCTGAAGGCCGGTGTGCCATTTGACCATCTCGGCAAACAGTACCCCGGCGGGAAAGCCGCTCTGTATGCCGATAAAACCGCCGCATGGGGCTGGCGCGGTATTGTTTACACGGCGTCCGGCAGCGTCATCGCCCATGACATTCCCGTTTTAGACATCAAAGACGCGCTTTTAGAGCAGGTTGATTGGGCCTTTGCCGAGAGCCTGGCGTGTCTGGAAAACACCGATGCCCGCACTCATGCCGCAGAAGTCGCCACGACTGTGCGCGGCTGGGTTTTGGACTTTCTAGAAACGTGCAGCAGTTCGTGCCGGCTCTCCGATTTGTACCAGACACTGCTGCCCCGCTTTTACAAGCTGCTGCTCGGACATTTTCCCGCCAATTTCTCTATTACCGCTTCGACAGCTCTTTTTAAGTTCAATCGCGAAACGTCTGCCTTGCCCCGCTTTGGCTTGATTGAGCTGTTTTTAAAACGCGAAACACGTCAGATCGCACGGGCGGCCTACAATAAATCCGTCACCGGTCTCGGGATGTACCCATTGGATGAGTTCGGGCCGGGTGCAATCCCCTTCGATTTAATCATTCCCGGTGTCGGGCGCGGCACTATCCGGGTCGCTCCGGCAGCGCTGATTATTGAAACTGCCCCTTTTGAGACGTTTATCCCGACACCGCAGCGCATCGAGACCCTGGCCCAGCTTGCAAAGGTCACCGAGCGCGAATTCGGTCCTGATGTTGCACTGGTCGGCAAGGCCATCACCCTGGCGGACATGATCGCCGCCGAGCATTTGGTCGTTTTCCACGAAACTGCATCGGCGTATACCAGCGCGACACAGGCGATGAACGCTTCTTTAGCCGCGTCTGGCCTGCCGCAGACTTTGCACCCGATTGTGCGTTTAGAGTACCCGACCTGGGACGCTCTGGCTGCCGTGCCTGGATCCACCGTTTTTCGCCTGCCGTCACATCTCGCGGCGACATTCGGCACGGCGACAATCACCGCGCCGGAGTTCGCCGCCCGCTGGCGCGGCGTTTTGGACGCCACCCGGCAGACCCTGCGTGAGAGCCGCAGCCTTATCGGCCCGCGCAGCCTCCTCGCCTATTTAGAAACCCACAGCGGCCGCTGCTGGTGTGATCTGCACTCCGAATACGATCAGCAAATGGATGTGCTGAAACGCATCAGCGGTCAGAGCGATATCTTGGGCGGGCGCATTGACGAGCATCGAGCCGAAATCAAAGTCTGGCAGGCGGAGCGATTGGAATTAGAACGGCGCAAGGGCGACGACTGGCGACGCTCGGTTCAGCCGCTGCGGGCGGGCCTGCCCGAAACGTCGGCACAGATTGACCGCCAATCTGCGGTCCGCGCCCATGCTTTTGGCGAGCCGATTGAAGCGATTCGGGAGCGTATTAACGCGACGCGCTTTCTGCTCTCCGAGTTCAAGCGGCAGCGGCGAAAGCTGGAACGCGGCCCGGAAGCCGCCGCCGCGCGGAACCGGATCGCGGAGATTGTCCGGGACGCCCAAATGACGCGGCTTGAGTTGGTCCGGGCGGCATTTCTGACACGGGAGGGCCTCGAGCATACCCAGCTTCGCCCGTCGGCGTGGTGGCTGCCGCTGGTAGACCCAAGCGGTGCGTGGCTTAACGCCATGGCGTCCGGCACGAAAGCGCGGCTGGAACCGCTGGCGTAAAAACAAGATCCCCTCCTGTTTAGGGAAGGGCAGAGATAATTTAGGAACGGGACAAGGGCCGCGCCTCTCGCCCTGCTCTGTATCGCCCTTCCCGAGCAGGGGAGGGACCCTGCGAAGCAAGGCAGGAGGGGTTCTTAACAGAGTGACCCGGAACGAGATGTGAGGGGGTCTGAGAGTTAAACTATGAACTTTTTGCTGCGCTGGCTTTTCAGCGCCCTTGCGCTTTACCTGACCGTTGTCGCGGCAAACCTACTGGACGCGCAAAACCCCGACCTGCATTTGCGCTTTTTCATCGCGCCGGGGCTAGCCGGGGTTGAAGGATTATTGATCACCGTAGCCGCACTCGGCATTGCGAACGCCGTGCTGCGGCCTCTTCTCCGGGTGCTTACGCTGCCGCTGACGTGCTTGACGCTCGGCTTGTTTTCATTTGTCCTTAACGCTCTGCTGTTCTGGCTGTCCTGTCAAATTGTCCCGGACAAGTTCCATGTCGCAGGGTGGCAGGCTCCGCTGTTTGGGTCGCTCGTGATGGGTCTTGTCGGCGGATTACTTAACAACATTCTTGTCTCGAAACGAGAGAAACGCTAATGGGAAAAAGATTTTGATGCAGTTAGTCGTGATTACAGGCATGTCGGGCGCGGGCAAAGCGTCGGCGGCCAAAGTGTTTGAGGACATGGCCTATACGGTCACGGATAACCTGCCGCCGATTTTGCTGCCGGAGCTTGTCGAAAAGTGTCAGGCAGCAGGCGACCAGCCGCCCGGCCAGCGCCTCGCAGTGGTTATTGATGCCCGCTCGGGCGCGTTTCTAATGGGACTCGAGCCGGCGCTGACACTTGTGCGCGGGGCGGGCGTTAAACCGACTGTATTATTCTTAGATGCATCCGACGCCGTTCTGGTCCAGCGCTTCAAAGAAACGCGCCGCCGGCATCCGCTGTTTGAGGCCCATAGTGGCATCCTTGGGAGCATAGTCGCCGAGCGGGCGCTTTTAGAGGACATTAAAGAGAGTGCCGACAAAGTTATTGACACCGGGGACATGAGCGCGTCCGAACTGCGCAGCCTGCTCTTGACTGAGTTCTCGCCGGCGCCCGACAAAAATCAGGGGCTGGTTGTGACGATTAACTCATTCGGCTTCAAGTACGGCCTGCCGCTCGACGCCGACTTAGTCTTTGATGTCCGCTTTCTCGTCAACCCTCACTATGTAGACGACCTGCGGCCTTATGACGGGCGCAATCAGATTATTGAAGAGTTTGTGATGCGCGATCCTGACAGCGGCCTCTTTTTAGAAAAGCTGTACGACTTGATGGATTGGAGCGTTCCGCGCTACGTTGCCGAAGGCAAAGCGTATCTGACAGTTGCCATCGGCTGCACCGGGGGCCGCCACCGGTCGGTCGTCGTCTCCGAAAAGCTCGGCGCACATTTGACCGGTCTCGGCTACCGTGTTCTGGTCCAGCACCGGGATGTCAACAAGTAAAAGTCAGTTGTGTAATATGGTGTAGGACTTTAATCCCACGCACTCCTCTGTTCGATATCGCTTTATGAAACGCTTTTTGTCACTGCTGAAATGGCTGTATCCGGGGATGCGCGTCAAGCGCTGGATGCTGCTGACTCTGCTCGGCCTGCTGCTTGTCGTCGCCGGCCTGGCACTTGCCGTCAATATCGGCTGGAGCGACTATTTAGAGCGACTTGACGATTTGATGAGCTGGACGTTCGCAAAGACTAGTCTCGACACCAGCGACCCGAAAGTCTACCTACCGATGGGTTTTGCGCTCATCTCGCTCGGCCTGCTGCTTGTCTTCGTCTCCTACTTCCAGTTCAACCGCTCGGTGCTGACCACCGTGGCCCCGGAAGCGCGGGAAGATCTCGCCGACCGGATTTTTCAGCGCCGCTCACTTGCTCAGGGACACCGGATTGTCGTCATCGGCGGCGGCACTGGCCTGTCAACAATGCTGCGCGGCTTGAAAGAACGTACATCGAATATCGTCGCGATTGTCACCGTTACCGACAACGGCGGCTCATCTGGCCGGCTGTCCCAGCAGATGGGCGTCCTGCCGCCGGGCGATATCCGAAACTGTTTGGTGGCACTCTCTGACTCCGAGCCGACACTCGCGTCTTTGTTTCAGTTCCGGTTCGATGAGGACCACGAGGGACTTGCCGGTCATTCGTTCGGCAACCTGTTTATTGCCGCCATGACCGAAATCTACAAAGGCAACTATGAGCAGGCCATCGCCGCGACCTCGAAAGTTCTCGCCATACGCGGCAAAGTGTACCCGTCTACGACCCAAAACGTCATGCTGCTCGGCGAGATGGAAGATGGCACGATTATCGAAGGCGAGACACAGATCGCACACCATCCCCTGCCGATTAAGCGCATGTACCTGCGTCCTGAAAATACTCGTCCCCTGCCGGAAGCCCTGGAAGCGATTAGGCTGGCCGATGCGATTATCATGGGACCCGGCAGCGTTTTCACGTCGATTGTCCCAAACTTTTTGGTGGACGGCATCGCAGACGCCGTCGGCAAAAGCCGAGCCGTCAAGATTTACGTCTGCAACGTCATGACCCAGCCCGGCGAGACCGACAATTTCACGGCCTCCGACCACCTCAAAGCGCTGGCCCTTCACGCCCCCGGCAAGCGTCTCTTTGACTACGTTCTCCTCAACAAAGAACAGCCCGGCGCAGAAATCTTGGAGCGCTACGAGAAATACGGTCAGCGCTTTGTCGTCCCCGACGTTGACGCTATCCGTGCCCTCGGCTATACTCCGGTCGCCGTCAACTTGATTTCCCAGACCGATATCGTCCGCCACGACCCCGCCCGCCTCACCGAAGAAATCTACCGCATCATTTTGTAGCCCAAGCAGTAAGTGAGCCTGCTCCTGTGAAGAGAAGCAGGCTCACTCGATCAAGCGCGAGGCCGAGGAAAATAGTGTGCTACGAGCCGAGCGGGTCGGTGCGGAAATCGTTGTCAGTGAAGCTGCGCCAAAGCTGCAGCGGCTTCTTGTACTTGACGTGGCCATCCGAGTACAGAGTGTTGATGCCAGCACGATGGCGCGGCACGATGGCGGCTGCATTCGCGTTTATAGGGTAGCTGGAGCCGGGAAACGAAACCACAGCGTTCGTGTCATCAAAATACTGAAGAGTCAGCGAGCCGCGAGCCAGTGTCTTGTCGCCCCGAAGAGTATCTGCGCTGATCAGGAAGTTGGACGGAGACTGAATGCTAGCCAGGGTTGTTTTTTCGCTGAATCCGAAAGTCGGATTCGCCGTGAAGAAGGTGTCTGTCGCAGCGCTGACACCTGAGCTTGCGAACTGCTTATGCTCATTGACGTTGAAACCATAGTCAGTAGCCCAATAGGCGTTTGTCGGGGTGGGTGCCCCCTGAGCACTGGTGACGGTGCCAAGACCTTTAGCCGTGTCTCCATCCCATGCCGGGCCATCCGGGTCTTTCCAGACACCGCCGTCACGGTAGCTCCCCTTGGGAACATACCCGGCCAAGCGACCACGAATGCTGTATTGGAGAGCGCCTGTATCACCAACATCAGCAGTAATCGCATTGGCACCGGCATTCGGTCCTTCGCGCTCGGTGACGGTCGGGGGGAAGGTTTCCTCGCTGTCTTGAAGGTATTGGATCAGGCCGAGGCCGATCTGCTTCTCATTGGAGGCGCAGGTGGTCCGGCGAGCGTTCTCGCGAACCTGCTGGAAGACGGGAAACAAAATCGCGGCGAGAATCGCGATAATGGCGATAACGACGAGCAGCTCAATCAAAGTGAAACCGTTTCGCGTCGGCTTCTGTGGATAGTTCATGCGTGGTCTCCTTGTATCTGGTAGTTAGGCAAAAATTCAAAAGAGGCCGCATGCTGAATATCAGTATGCGGCCTCTCGTGGTCGAGTCAGCCTCGGTGTTAAGTTCGATCAGTTAAGTTCAATCGTGTGGTTACGTCAAGCGGATCTTTTCAGTCTTTTCTATCTGGACAATGCGCCCGTCGTGAATGGTAATCTGTACGATGCCAAACTTGATGTCGGCAACAGCTTGGCGAACCGCCTGCATGGCCTCCAGCATCGCCGAAGCGTCATTCGGGTTCGGCGGACGAGAGGCGGGTTGAGATTGTTTATTCGCGCCTGCTTCCAATAAATGCTCCTTAACAAGTCCTCAAATCAGTGTGTGCTTGAATTATAGCAGGCTTTTACTAGTTTGTCAATAGTAAAAGTATCTATTTCTGTGAAAAAATTATCAGGTCCGCGCCTGCGCTTTCTTGACAATGGCAACCACTAAATAATAGACCTCTTGCGTAAGTATCCTGCCCTGGAAGTGCAGGGCTCTTGAGGTGCGATTGTCTGCCTTCGCAGACACAAGAGCCGGCCCTCTGATGTCCGCGCAGGCGAACAGTCAATGCCAGAAGACCCGGATTTCTAATCCGGGCAGGGCAATGCGACTTATGCAAGAGGTCTATTGACCAAAATCAGCGCAATGCTGAGCAGACTCTTTATAGTCATTTTTCGTTCAGGGCGCAATCAGCCACTGCTGATTCACCGCCCCAGTCCAGGGCCACTGGGTCAAAGGCGACCCATTGGCGTTTTGTGTCCCGTAGTCGTCCAGCACGAGGCCACTGTTTTTGTTAAGCAGACCGTAGCCGCCGGATACGGGAAACAGATGCCAGACCTGACTGGTCTTACCGGGTACGGGCGTGGATTGATCAATCGCAGGCAGGCCGCCGGTCAAGGAAGCCCCCGTGACTTCCAGAGCTTTTCCGCTGTATTGGTTGATCAGGGTCACATCGTTGTTACCCAAGTTTTTGAGCTGCCATATTTGGTTGGTGTAATAGTTGCTCAGGCTCCATTGATCCACTTTCGCCCCATCCGTTTGTACGCCTCCAGAAACTTCGGCGTAGAGCCGGCTGCCGGCATTTTTCAGATGGTAAGCGCCATCTGCAACGGGGTTGCTGCCGGCGGTGAACTCAAACCAGCTTAAGCTGAGGCTTGATCCGCTCCCGCCGCTGTCGCAGTCCACCTCAATCTGAGCCGCCCCGGACGCACTGACCGTGACTGGGACCGACACAGTCGCCCAAGTCGTGTGACTACCCGTGGCCGGCAATGTGATCGGGCCGGTGAAGGTGGCGCCGCCTGCCTTCAGATGGATGACCATCGGCGTGGTGGCGTCTAGAGAGTAGCGGATAGTGAGGGTGTCCGTTCCAGGGGAAGCGAAGACCGTGTAGCGCAGCCAGTCTCCCGGAGACACATGATCCACGGTGTAGGGCGGCACGGTCGCATCCAGAGTGTCAGCGTTTGTGGAAATCTGCTCACCATCCTGCCGGTAAGCCCAGGTGCCGTTCCCAAGTGACCCTGAATTGTACGCAGCCCCAGCAAGAGTCGTGGCTGGATTGGCCCCGTGAAAGAAGTTCGCCCCCAGATCGTAATTCATGGCCGGCAAACGCCCCGGAATAGTGGTGCCGGGAGTGTAGGCGACGGCCTGAGTGTTGAATGTCGGCCGAAGCAGGGCATCCACGATGTCTTTGGCTGTCTTGCAGTGCTGGATATTAGTCTGCTGCGCCGCCTCCATCAGTGTCGCATACGTCCACTCAGGGGTCATATACGCGGGCTTTGCCGGCAGGGCCGTGTTGTTCGCGTAAG
>JAYVVR010000278.1:0-4065 GCA_043786835.1 Armatimonadota bacterium
CTTTGATAGAAACGCTCCAAAACGCAGTTGTTTATGCCGAAGACGCCGCGCGGGGCCTGCGCGTGTATCAGGAAACCGTTGAGTTTAACCCGGAGCGTCTGGAAGAGATTGAAACTCGTCTCGACCTAATTCGAACACTGAAGCGCAAATATGGCGAAACGGTGGGGGAAATTATCGCTTACGGGGCGGATCTTACGGCGAAGCTGGACGATCTCGAAAACTCAGAGGCCCGCGAGGAGGAATTGACGCGCGCGATCACGAACAGTGAAAGCAAGCTGACCGCGGCGGCAGGCAAGCTGACGACGCTCCGCAAGAAAGCCGCCGTAAAGTTTGCCGCGGGAATTACGCGTGAGCTAACTGATCTCGGCATGAGCGCGACCAAATTCGAAGTGGCGATTGAACCGCAGGCCGTAAGCAGTAAAGGCGCGGACAAGATCGAGTTCTTGCTCTCGCCGAACCCTGGTGAGCCGCTGCGGCCGCTGGCAAAGATCGCGTCCGGGGGCGAAATGTCGCGGATTATGCTGGCGATGAAGTCCGTGCTGGCGAAATCCGGCACCATTCCGACCATGATTTTCGATGAGATTGATGTTGGGGTTGGCGGACGGACCGCGCAGACTATTGGGGATAAGCTCGAAGCGCTAGCAAAGGATGCGCAGATTTTGTGCATCACGCATCTGCCGCAGATTGCGTCCCGTGCCGCCACCCACTTCTACATCGAAAAGCAGGTACAGGATGGCCGGACGACGGTGTCGGTCGCGCCGCTTGACTCCGAGGGGCGGATAGATGAGATTGCTCGAATGCTTGGCGGCAGCCGCCGCTCGGAAGCCGTCGTTCAGCACGCCCGCGAAATGCTTTCAGTTGGATAGTATTTTTCGGTTGGGTGAAAATGTTTCAGTAAGATAAAATACGCATCATAGGGGATGATTGGCTGTGTTCTTCAAACGCGACGTTCTTTTGGCACAGGAGTATCTTGGGTTTCTGATACTCAATCTCTTTGACCTCTTTTTGACACGCTATATTTTCAGTCAGGGCGGGATTGAAGCGAACGGCTTGGCGGCAATGATTTACGAGAAGCACGGGCCGCAGGGATTTGCGATCTTCAAGTTTGCCCTGGTTGCGGTCGTTGTCGTTGCCTGTGAGGGGTACTCGCTGAAAAACATCCGTATCTCTCGCCTGATTATCACTGTCGGCTGCCTAGTTTATCTGCTGGTCGTTTTTTGGGAAGTGTTTTTGATTATCACGCAGGCGCATGGACTCCACCTCTGACAACATCGTTATCCGAGCCGCATTGAACACCGATCTGCCCGCGCTGACGACAATCTATAACGCTGCCGTCACCGAAACAGTGTTCACCGGCCATCTCCTGCCGCTGACCGTTGAAGACCGTTTTCCCTGGTGGCAGTCCCATCAAGACCCGCGCTACCCAATTCTCGTTGCCGACACCAGCACTGAGATTCTCGGCTACGCGTCGCTGTCCCTTTGGTTCGACACCCCCGTCTACGCCCACACCGTCGAGTCCTCTTTGTACCTCGCGCCAAACGCGCAGGGCCGCGGACTCGGCACCACGCTGATGCGGGCATTACTTGACGAAGCCCGCCGCCTCGAACACCACGTCATTTTGGCACGCATCTGGTCCGGCAACGCCCCAAGTATTGCCATGTGCCGTAAATGCGGTTACGAAACAATCGGCACCCAGCGTGAAGTCGGCTTCCGAAATGGTCAATGGGAAGACTGCGTCGAAATGCAGGTGATACTTTGATCAGGCAGCCTGAAGGTCAGCATAATACACTGCTTCATTGATGCGTTCCGGGTTCGAGCGCTGGGCTTCGATCAAATCGTACTGATTTCGCAGGTTGAGCCAGAATCGTGGCGAAACGCCGAAGAACTTTCCAAGCAGCAGCGAAGTCATCGGCGTAACACTGCACTGTCCGCGCAAAATCTCCGAAACGTGAATTTAACTCAGCCCGGTTCCCTTTGTCAGTTCATAAGCCGTGATGCCTAACGGTTCTAGATAATCTTCTTTGAGCATTTTGCCGGGATGCCTGTTTTCAGAAAGTTGAGGTCAGCGGTTTCATTGGTTGTGTTCATTTGAGGTTGTTTCTGCGTCCGCAACAAAAAACACCGTACCGGAGTGGCACAGTGCTCTTGTTTTTGGTCCGAGGCTGGATGCGGCTTCCGAAAACGCGCGTTTTTCGGAATGCCCCTCTGCTGAATCGCCCAAGACGCGTCAGACCTTCACCTGCATTATAGCATATTCCTCGCAAAACTAAGTCATACAGTTGCGAGACTGTTTCTTCCCACTGCGCCGCGAAATCCATTTCTTCATCAGAGGCCATAGTTAATTAAGAATAAGAACATCTTTCCTAACCCCGTAAAGCGGTGTTTTGTGGCGTCTGCGCCGCGTAGTCGTGCATTTTATTGCATGGTACCTCATTCGTACCCCTGCATCACTTCGCGCCGTGCTTTTTGCTGCGTGTAGAGCTGCTGGTAAACCCCGAACTTCGCGGCGTGGTAGTCGGCAGTCGCCAGGTTTGGGGCAATAACTGAGGCGGAGCGGCACATGGAGCGCATGGCGGCGGGGATGTCGGGATACGACCCCGAAGCAACTGCACCGAGCAACGCCGCCCCGAGCAGGACGGCCTCGGACTCTTCAGGCAGCACCAGTGATGCGCCGGTGATGTCGGCGTGCTGCTGGACCCAGAGCGGGTTTTTCGTGCCGCCGCCGACCGCGTACAGACGCGAAATGGCGTAACCGGACGCGTTCAAAGCGTTTATTATTGCCCGTGTTCCGTAGGCGATGCTTTGGAGCGTCGCCAAATACAGCAGGGCGAGTGAGGCCAAGGACGTGTCAAGACTGAGGCCGTCTACCAAACCACGCGCACGGGGGTCGGCGAGTGGGGAGCGGTTGCCGAGATGGCCATCGAAGACGTGCAAATCGTGGGTCAGGTAGGCGGGATCGGTGAGATTTGCTTCGGCGGCAAGGCGGGCGACTTCGCTATTGACAATTTCATAGACAGTTGACCCAGACTGCGCGGCAAGATGAGTTAGCTCGGGCGACGCGGCATGAGTGGCGAGCGTGTAGTCAAGCAGTGCGCCGGTCGCCGACTGCCCACCTTCGGTCAGCCACAGCCCAGGCACCATGGCCGAAAAATAGGGACCCCAGACACCGGGAATAAAGCGCGGCTCTTTTGAAACCGCCATGTGGCAGCTTGATGTCCCGCCGATGAGCGCGAGGGCGCTGTTCCAGTCATCATTTGCTCCGCCCAGCACCCCGAGGCCGCCCGCGTGGGCGTCAATAATCCCGACCCCAACCACTGTCCCGATTGTCAGGCCCAGATGCGCGGCAGCCCGAGCGGTCAGCGGCCCAATCGGCTCACCCATCGGACGAATATCCGTGCCGACCCGTCCGCCGTTAAGCAAATCACCGAGGCCGACTTGGGCGAGAAACTCGGCATCCCAGCGCCCTTCTTTGCCGAGATAGGTCCACTTACAGACATTTGTGCAGAGCGACCGGACATCGCGCTGTGTGCAGCGGTAGGTGAGAAAGTCGGCAAGGTCAAGAAACTTTCCGGCACGGTTCCAAGTCTCCGGCAGGTGGGTTTTTAGCCAGCACAGCTTTGGGATTTCCATTTCGGGGGACAGCCCGCCCCCGACATACCGCAGCACGTCGTAGCCGCCCCGATTGATTGCTTCGGTCTCCGCCAGCGCCCGATGATCCATCCAGACAATGACGTTTCGGGCAGGGTCCCTGCCCTCCGAAACCGTCAGCGGCTTGTCGTCTTTGTCTAAAACGACGAGAGAACAGGTCGCATCAAAGCCAATGCCGACGACTTGTTCCGGCGCAATCCTGCTGTCTGCGACCACTTGCCGCACCACAGACCCAACAGCGTCCCAAATGTCGCCCGACGACTGCTCCGCCCATTCCGGCTTCGGCTGCCACATTTGAATGGGTTTCGAGGCCGTCGCCCGCCGGTGCCCCCTCAAATCAAACAGCCCCGCCCGCGCACTTCCCGTTCCCACATCTACGCCGACGACAAACTTTTCCATGCAGGTGTGTTCGACAGT
>JAYVVR010000279.1:0-4042 GCA_043786835.1 Armatimonadota bacterium
GCCGCCTGGTGCCTGTATGCCGGTCTGTCTGATGTACCTAACCGCGATCAAATTACCTACGGGCACGGCGTCAAAGCGCCGATTGGGGCACTCTGCCTGCGGCCCAGCGGCACAAACACGCGGGCTAACCTGCGCCGCCTGCTTTCGCTGTGGCTTGCAAAAGGCTGATGGAGAGAAGCGCAGCAAGGGTTTGAAGAAACTTAATCTGCGTATCAGACAGCGCGAAATCGCCTGACGTATAAACAGTCAAAACGCCGCGCCTATCTGCGAGGGGCAAGGCAGTGATGGAGTAGCAGCCCACGCTTCCCGCAAATGCTCGCCAAGGGCCAGCTTCGAGGCTCGGGTTTTGGATCTTCGACTGCACAACCAGCTTCTGCATTCGGAACGCTTTTTGGACCGCTTTGCCATGCAGTCGCGGGTCACTAGGGGCGGTTTTGGGAGACAGTAGATCGTCCTCAAACGCTTGTCCGATAACGCACAGCGTTCCGTCAGTCGGGATACTCAGCGTACAGATATCAGCGCCGACAAGGCGCTTGACATGCGCCGCCGCTAAGTCCGCTAACTCGCCCTCTCCACGGCTGCTGCCTCGCTGCATCGCTGCTGTAATCTCGCGCACGGCAGCGGACTGCGCCGCCCAGACTGCTGCCTGTGCCGCCGCTGACGATCCGGCCAAAGCCAGTGCAGCCAGGGACGCGATCGTTTCCAACGTTTCCCGCTCCGAGTCCCTTCTCTTTGTAGTCACGGACAAATGACCAATCGCAACGCCGCCTGTTACCAGCGGCAGGTTGTTCTCGAATGGCTTGCGGGCGACGTAAAGCTGCCAGAGTTCAGGAGATCGCACGTCAAAACACACCGAAGCGGGCTTAGTCTCGGCCGCAGATTTAGGCCGCTTGGGACTCTCATCAGGGTAAGAGGAGATGCAGGTAAGCGTGTCTGCGAGCGGGTCCAGCGTCCAGAGCCGGATTTGGACATCGGGAAAGTCACCGAACAGTGAATAGGCTTCTTCGGTGATCGCCTGCCCGATCGCGCTCGCCGTCTGCGCTTCGCCCAAACGGCAGCAGAGTGCCTGGATAGTTTTCTGTCGCGCCGACGCCACCTGCGCTCGATTGTCGCCGTCATACAGTGCCGTCACATCCCGAAAGACGGCGGCAGCCCCGCCGTTCGGCCTCGGCTTGGCTGAGACTTTGACGATGCGTTCGGAACCGTCGGCAGAAATGAAGCAATAGGTGCCGGAGTAGGATTCGCGAGACAAAGCGGCACGTTTCAAGGGATGCTGGCCTGGTGGAACAGGCTGGCCGGTAAGGTAGCGAAGCGAGGAGGAATGATTGAACCCAAAAAGCGCCTGGGCGGCGGGGTTTGTTTTGGTGACTTTCCCGGCACGGTCGCAGACGACGAAGGCATCTTCGGTGAAGTCTAATGACGCGGGGAGCGGTTTGGGGAGGCGCAGGCGGAATGCAGTGAAAACGCCAAGAAAGAGGCCGAGCAGGAATTGCAGGCGGCTAAACATAAGAGGGAACCTCACCCCGGAACTCCGTTCCGACCCTCCCCTTAAGAAAGGAGAGGGTGGAGCGCCTAAGCGAACCGGGTGAGATTTCTACTCCGTCCTGATAGTCGCTTCCAGCACGGTTTCGGCCATGTAAATCGGGGCGCGGACGCGCAGGGCAAGCGCAATGGCATCAGACGGGCGAGCGTCCAGCTCAATGGTTTCGCCGCTGGCTGTTACGACGCCGATCTTTGCGTAAAATGTTTCGTTCCACAGGTCGTCAATAATAATCCGCTCGACTTTAGCGTCCAAACGCTCCAGCATCTGCTTGATGAGATCGTGAGTAAAAGGCCGATCGGGAGAGTCGCCTTCCAAAGCGAGCGAAATCGCCCAAGCTTCGAACTGACCGACGAAGATTGGGACACGGCGGCCCCGGTTATCGCGCAGCAGGACAAAATGGTTCGCAATCGTTCCGTGGTCCTGATGGGCGTAGACACCCATGACTTTGACTTCTTTTTCGTTGAGCGAGCGCGGCTTCGTATTTTCGGTTTCCGAGGTAAACTCGCCAGGAACGCTTATTTCATCACGGTTTGATCCGCGCAGGGACGCCAGACCATCGGGGTCGGTGTCCTGGGGCCGCCATTCATCGTCGAACAATTTGTCGAAATCGCCTGCCACAGTCTCCTCACTTCCTATCATCACTCTGCTTCTCGCAGAGAAAATCGCTAGTCCTCGCGCCGGCCTGTTTTGCTGACGGTCTTCAAGAACTCTTTATTGCTTTTGCTATTTGAGAGGCGGTCCAGCAAAAGCTCCGTCGCTTCGACAGCGCCGAGGCCGGCGAGAACCCGGTGAAGCTGGTACACGGACTTCAGCTCTTCTTCGCCGTACAGCAACTCTTCTTTACGGGTGCTGGATTCTTTCACGTTGATTGCCGGGAAAATCCGCCGGTTTGCAATGTCCCGGTCTAGCTTCAGCTCGGAATTGCCGGTGCCTTTGAATTCTTCAAAGATGATGTCGTCCATACGCGAGCCGGTCTCGACCAGCGCCGATGCGATAATCGTCAAGCTGCCGCCGTTTTCTATGTTACGGGCCGCGCCGAAGAATCGTTTCGGACGGTAAATCGCGGCAGGGTCCAAACCTCCCTGAAGCGTCCGGCCCGACGGCGTCACGGTCAGGTTCGATGCCCGCGAGAGCCGGGTCAGGCTGTCAAGCAATACTACCACATCCCGCCCTGATTCAACAAGCCGCTTGGCCTTTTCCAGCACCATGTCGGCGACCCGCATATGGTTCTCAGGCAGCTCGTCAAATGTGGACGAAACAACCTCGCCGTTGACCGACCGCCGGATGTCGGTGACTTCTTCTGGGCGCTCATCTATCAAAAGTACAACAAGATGAACGTCGGGATGGTTCGTCGTAATCGAGTTTGCAATAGATTTGAGGATTGTCGTTTTGCCCGCTTTCGGCGGGGCCACGACAATCGCCCGCTGACCTTTGCCGATTGGGGCGATTAGATCTATCACGCGGGCGGTCAAGTTTTTGGCGTCGGTTTCAAGCTGGAACCGCTCGTCGGGATAGATGGGAACAAGATCATCGAAGTTAACCCGGCTGCGGGCCTGGTCGGGCGACGCTCCGTTGACCGATTCGACCCGCAGCAGGCCGTAATACTTTTCCGTATCCTTCGGCGGGCGCACCTGGCCGGTCACGGTATCGCCGGTCTTGAGGTTGAAGCGCTTGATCTGGGCCTGAGCGACATAGATGTCCTGGCTGCCGGGATCGAAGTTGTTCTGGCGCAGGAAGCCCCAGCCTTCCTGCAAAATCTCCAAAACGCCAGATTTTGTGAGTGCGTTGGCCTCGTCGCCACCGCCTCGGCCGCCCTGGGTGCCGCCGTCACTGTTGTCTGCCGGCATCGGTTCGCGAGGCTCCGACGGCTCACGGGCAGGCTCGCGCGGCTCACGGGCCGAATCCCGCGTTGACGCACGGGGTTCACGCGGCTCGCGCGCTTCTCGGGGTTCGCGGCTGGAATTATCTTTGCCGTTCCGGGGGGCGCGGGGCGTCAGCGGGGGAATGGGGTTTTCCGTCTGTGGGGGGCGGGCGGGTGTGCTCTCAGTAGCGTCGTTTGCCATGTGCTGTGTGGTTACCTTTGGAAATCAAAAAGTTGAAATGAGTGATGCTGCCGGACATGAGGCCGAGAGAAAAAATCCGATAGAGAAAGACCGAAAATTTGGTGGACAAAAATTGGGGGCGACATTAGGCCGGGAGCGGCCTCGAAATCGTGGGGCGACGGCCAGCCCGCTGAAACCTGGAGAGCAAGCCTGTTTCGACGCTATTATACCATATTGCCGCTCATTTGCAAACACCGCAACTTTAGGAAAAAATCGCGCTAGCCGCCGCCGTAGATTTCAGGCTTTAAAACGCCGATATAGGGTAGGTTCCGGTACATTCCGGCGTAATCCAGCCCGTAACCAATCACGAAGTGGTCATCTACCTCGAAACCGAAATAGTCAATCGGCACATCCATCCGCCGCCGGCTCGGCTTATCGAGGAGCGTACAGATTTTGA
>JAYVVR010000280.1:0-11186 GCA_043786835.1 Armatimonadota bacterium
GCGTTTGTGCCGTGCTTGATGCAGAGAGCAAGAAAAAGAGCGCAAATACGGCGAAAATTGCCTTCATAAAATCCTCGGAACGAATAAGTCCCGCCGTGAACGGCAGGTCTAAGAGCGAAGCGCCAACCGCCCTGCGGGCGGAAGATCACATAAATTGGCATTTTCGGTCGCAGACCGATTGGCCGAAGGCCCACAGACCTGCCATTCATGGCGGGACACTCACGGCGGCACCGCCTAGCCCCGCGCAAAAGCTTCATAGAGGATAAACAGCGCAGGTGCCAGCACCAACGGAATACAGCCGACGCGGCCAACTCCCGTCGGCAGGGCATCTTCCCCGCTGCGCACAACCCGAACACGCACTTCGCAGGACATATCTCGCCAGACTGGCTTTGGACCGAGCAGGGTGTTCGCGACAATGCTTGTGGTAAACGTCACCTGGCCCACGTAATCCCCGCCGGCCAGGCTTACGGCGTCCAGCGCAAAGCCGAGAAAGCGGGTCTCGCCCGGCTCGACCCAGATTGCCCGCAAATCGCCGGGATACGTCAGCCATTTCGGACGTGTATGAATCTTTTCAATTCGCAGCCGGACCGGGCCGATGTTCTGGACGCCGACATGGACGACGCCCTGCTGGCCGCCGCGCACGAGGCCGGGGTCAGGGTCCTGAACACACGCAATCCCCGGCAGCTCGCCGGTCTGCCCTGAGGCGTTCGGCGTTGGGTCCTCAGACGGCAGGCTTTCGGCGAGAGGAACTTCGGCGTCCGCACCGGCGGCTTTCACCAGCACTGGCAGTGCGATCTTCTGCTCGGCCCAGGCCGTGCCGGCGGCAGGCCGGAGCGTTGGGGAGCCATCGCTGGACCGGATGGACAGGGTTGCGCTGTACGCGCCGGGAGTCAGCCGGGCCGCGCTGACTGTCCAGAGGAGGTCCCCGCCGGTGCCGGGTTCCAGATTAACCGGCGTGAAGCCGTTCGGCAGGTTCAGCCAGATGGCGTCGGAAGTCACCGATTCTAAATGAAGCGGGCTGTCGCCTTCGTTGTCGAGCGACAGCGTGACAGTCGTGCCGCCGCCGGGCGTGACCGCTGCCGTCGGCGGGGTTACGGCACAAACTAAACGGGAGCCGGTTCTGATCCGGGTATCGGCTTCGAGAGCCTCGGCGTTGAAACCGAGCAGGGCGGCCATGCGGGCAATCGCATCGAGCTTGTAGCGCAGCTCTTCGGCGGACTGGGTCGTTTCCTGCGTTTCCGTCAGGTTTCGCAGCAGGCGCACCCGTGCTGCTGCCCCTGCCTCGTCGTCAGCGGCCCGTGCCGGCAGAAACTCTTTGTACAGCCCGCACAAGCCTGAGAGGTCCCGGCGCGGCACGGTCTCGGCAGGGGTGCGGGCCGCTGCAAAGTCAGACAACAGCGCAATCTCGGGGAATAGTTCTGAGCCTAAAACATTCTCGGCCTTCACCGCCCCATGGGTCAGCCCCGTGCCGTGGGCGTAGTCGAGCGCGTCCAGCAGTGGCAGGAGACGGGCATGAAGCCGGTCAAATGCTCTTTGGGAAAGGTCCGAAAGGCTCTCTTTGAGATTGCGGCCCGGCACGAAGTCGCGCACGACATAAAACTCGTCGCCGTCCGCCAGCCAGCGGCGGGTCGGGACAATGCGTGGGTGCTGCAGGGAGAGCGCCTGCGTCGCCCGCGTTTTCGCCGCGTCCCCTGCAAGCCGTTTCACCAGCACCTGCCGCCCGCTGCCCGCTTCTCGTGCGGTCCATGCCGCCGCCCCCGGCGTCGCCGTCGGCACCGGCTTCACGTCCTCGAATTGCGCCAGCACTCTGTCCGTCAAGACAACCATAGATACAAAGAGTATACCAGATGCTTGACCTTGCCGAAGCGTGGGTACAAAAAGATCGGAGATTTCTACCATGATCGTTCAAGATATTATGACCGCGTACCCCGATACTCTTAGCCCGAACGACACAATCGAGAAGGCCGCCAAGCTGATGCGGGACCATGATTACGGGGTCATCCCGATTTTAGACGGCTTAGACGCATTGGTCGGCGTCGTCACCGACCGAGACATCGTCGTTAAGGCCATCGCCAAAGGCCATGGGCCGGAAACACAGATTCAGGAGTGCATGTCGGTCCAGCCCGACACTGTCCCGAAAGACCTGCCGATTGCTCAGGCCCTGCATATCATGGACACGCGTCAGGTCCGCCGCCTGCCCGTGGTCGAGAACGGGCGGCTCATCGGCATGATCTCGATTGGCGACATTGCGAAGGCCCAAATCCCCGAAACCGAGAAAGCTAAGACGCTCGAAAGCGTCTCTGCCGCTGGCGCAGACTATCGTCCTAGCGCAGACCTGCCGGAATCATAAAGGCTTCTTGACAAACCCGACCCTCTCCCGGTAAACTCGCCCCATGACAGCCAACGAGATTACGGTATCCTGGCGGGGGGGGCTAATCGTGTCCTGCCAGGCCCTACCCGGAGAGCCGCTGTTCGGCGCGGACATCATGGCCCGGCTGGCGCTCGCTGCCGAAGGGGGCGGGGCCGTCGGCATTCGCGCAAACAGCCCTGCCGACATTGCCGCGATCCGGGCTGTGACGACACTGCCGCTGATTGGCCTGTCTAAAGTTGATGTCGCGGGCTATGACGTTTATATCACCCCAACCCTCGCAGATGCTCTGGCGGTCTCCGAGGCCGGGGCTGACGTGATTGCGCTTGATGCTACCAATCGGCCCCACCCTGAGGGAACAACGGCGGCGTTTTTACAGCGTGTCAAAGCCGCCACCCAAAAACCGGTTCTTGCCGACATTTCCACCTATGACGAAGCCCTTGCCGCGCAGGACGCCGGGGCAGACTTTGTTTCGACGACCCTATCCGGCTACACCTCCTACAGCCCACAATCGGACGACCCCGATCTAGACTTAGTCCGGCGGCTGGCGTCCGTGCTGACAATCCCGTTAATTGCCGAAGGCCGGATCGCGACCCCGGAACAGGCCCGCGCGGCGCTCGACGCTGGGGCATGGGCGGTGGTAGTGGGCGGGGCGATTACCCGGCCTCAGCAGATTACGCAGCGCTTTTTCAAGGCAGTGTCGGCGCGATGAGAGTTTACTTAGGTATTGACATCGGCGGCACGAAAATTGCCGCCGGACTGGTCACGGAATACGGCGAAGTGCTGCGTCAGTCGCGCTGCCCGACCCCGCTGTCCGGCGGCACGGCGATTTTAGACGCGGCATTGGCAGTGGCCCAAGAGTACCAATCCGAGCCGATTGTCACCGTCGGCATCGGCACCGGCGGCCAGGTCAACGCCGACTCAGGTGTCATCGTTTCGGCCACAAGCCTGCTGCCCGGCTGGGCCGGCACCGACGTGAAAAGTGCGTTTGAAGCCGCGTTTGGTGTCCCGTGCGTTGCCGGCAACGATGTCAATGCTCTGGCTATTGGCGAAAGCCGTTTCGGGGCAGGCCAAAACCTCGCGACCGTTATCTATCTCGCGCTCGGGACCGGCGTTGGCGGCGCACTTCTCCTGAATGGACACCTGCATTACGGCGCACACTGGGCCGGCGCAGAGTTCGGTCATTTACTGCTGACACTCGGTGACACAGGGCCGCGCCGGACATTGGAAGACTTTGCGAGCGGGCCGGGCCTTGTGCAGACCTACTTTGAGATGAGCGGCTTTCGGGATAAAACGACAGGGGAAGCTATTGCTGAAGAAGCGCAGCGCGATCCGGCGAGCCTGTCGGCGCGGGCCGTCACCCGCACCGGCGAATATCTTGGTTTTGGCCTCGTCAGCCTCGCCAACATCTTGGACCCGGATCTGATAGTCATCGGCGGCGGCCTGTCTGCGCTCGGCGATTTGCTTTTAGACCCGGCCCGGCGCATATTGAACCAAAATGCACTTCCCGGTCCTGCCCAATGCCCGGTCGTCTTAGCCACCCTCGGCCCAAACGCGTCGCTTGTCGGCGCGGCAGCGCTTGCGATAATTCCCCCATCCCCCAATGATGGGGGAGCAGGATAAGAACAAAAATGTCTGCTCCCTTTGGTTCCCCCATTATTGGGGGCTAGGGGGGGGCCTAACCTGCATTCAACGGAGAACACTGATGCCGGACGAAAAGCTTGCAGTCACACTCGAAAGTGTCTCGATGATGGAACAAATAGGGGCTGCGACCTATTTTGTGACGCTACGAGACGCTGCTGACCGCCAAATGCGGATTTATATCGGCAAAAGCGAGGCGCTGGCGCTTTCCGTGGGTTTGCAGGGCCACGCACCCGACCGGCCCCAGACTTATGATACATTTTTAGCGTGTCTGACGGCGGCAGACTCGATCGTTGAAGAAGTCTGCATTCACGACCTGAAGACAGAAACCTACTACGCGAATATCCGCCTGCGCGTTGGGACTCACAGCCGGGATGTGGACATGCGCCCAAGCGATGCGCTCAATCTCGCAGTGCGGACCCATTGCCTACTGCTTGTCGGCGCGGCTGTCTTCGAGGCGAGTCTTGCGCCGGTGCCGCCTGCCGAACTGGTGCAGCCCGCCAAAATAGTGATGGCGACGCTGCCCGCTGACATCGAGCCGCTGTCCGAGGCCGAGGTCAGCGATGAGCTTGCCCGGCTGTTCACCGAAGATCAATCCGATCGAAAGACCGAACCCATTGATTGGGAAGTCGTCCGGCCCCGAGATAAAGCGCGTCTTTCGCGGGTGAAACGGCTTTATCGCGGTCTAAAACTGCGGTCTGGCTTAGACTACTTCCATGCGGCGATGGTCTTGCAGCACGCGCACGATACCGACGATTACTTATTGGCCCATGAGTTCTGCGTCGTCGCCATTAGTAAAGGTGTCGAGCAGGCGAAGTGGCTGGTGGCGGCGAGCGAAGACCGATTTTTGGTCAACAGCGGGCGTTTGCAGCGGTTCGGCACCCAATACCAAATAGACGGTTCTACTGGCCGGTGGTTGCTTCAGGAAGTTGGTCCGGGCGTCGAAGACAGCCTGCGGAGTGCGCTGAACGTGCCGTCTTTGCTTTCGGTGCAGAGCCATGCTGAAGAAATGAACGAAAAACTTCCATGACAATTCCCCTCACCCTCGTACTTGTGCCGCTCGATGAACGGCCCGTCAATACGCGCTATCCGCAAATGCTGGGCGCAATCGGCGGGGCGGAAGTCTTGCTGCCGCCGCTTTCAATGCGCGGCTTCAAGCGAGTGCCTGCCGATCTGGACGCCGTCGCGAAATGGCTCCAAAAAACGGCCCAAAACGCCGATGCGGCGATTGTGTCCTGTGAATATCTCGGTTTCGGAAACTTGATCGCCTCGCGCATCACAAACGATAGCGCGGCCCAAGTTCTTTCGCGCCTGCATCTGCTGGAACAGATCAACCCAACCTGCCCGATTCATGCATTTTCGCTGATTACGCGTGTCTCGAACGCCGATGATGCGGTTGAAGAGCCGGAATATTGGGCGGAGTGGGGAACGACGTTTTACCAATACGCAAAGCTGTGGCATCAAACTGAGCTGGGTGTTCTGGAAGATGTTGACGCGCTGACCGAGATGGAAACGCGGCTGTCGGAAGCGCTGAAGTCCGATTGGCTGACCCGGCGGCTGCGAAACCACATAGTCAACTTGGGCCTGCTAGACATGGCCGCGCGGGGAACGCTGACATCGCTGCGGCTGACCTCCGACGATACCAGCCTGTACGGGCTGCCGTCGCGGGAGCGGGGCTGGCTTGCGGGCTGGCCGGACCTGATTGGCCCCGCGCTGGGTGACCGGGTGATGATGCACCCCGGCGCGGATGAAGTCGGGTCGGCAATCCTTGCGAAATTATTGATGGAGCACGCCGGCAAATCGCCGCGCGTATTTGTCGTCTACAGTCATGCCGGCGGTGAACACTTGGTCGCGCCGTATGAAGACCGGCCAGTGTGCGAGACTGTCGAAGGCCAAATTCACGCCTGCGGCGGAAGACTGACAAAGAGCGCGGACGGCTGCGATTTGGTCTTAGGGGTGGCAACCCCAGTGCCGGGCCGGACGGCCTGGCAGCCAGAACATCTCGCCGAAGACCGTGCAACCCGTACCGCCGAGTATGCAGCTTTTCTTGGAACGCTGGCTGAGGCACAGGCGACCGGCAGCCCGGTCGCACTCGCCGATACGGCCTATCCAAATGGTTCCGACCCACTGCTGACCGAGATGGCTTTTGCTGCCAGCCTGAACTTAGGAAAACTGGCGGCTTATGGAGCCTGGAACACGGCAGGAAATACGCTTGGCGTCGTGGTGGCCCAGGCGTTTTGCACGAGTCTGATTGGCAGTGACGCAGGCCGGACTGCCGCCCAGCAAAACTTTCTTGCACATCGGTTTCTGGAAGATTGGGGCTACCAAGCAGTAGTTCGGCGGGAAGCGCGGGACGAAGCCGAGCGTCTCTGGGGACGGCGCGAACCCGACCCCGACAGCGACACTGAGCAGGCTCAGCTTTGCGCGTTTATCGGGGGGCTTTTGAATGGGCACTTGCAAGCGCTGCAGGCATACGGTATTGGGCTAGGCTTGCGAATTGTGCCGGGCAGTACACGCCTACCCTGGCGGCGGACGTTTGAAGTAGACTTTACGCTGGTCTAGCTTACGCCCTGCTTTGCCCGTTTGATTTCATCCTGTGTTTGGGATGCTGCCGCGTCTATCTGTTCCGTCGCCATCCGAGAGCCGCTTCTGCGGCTTCGGTGCCTGAGCCGCCGAGCGCTTTCAGCGTTTCTTCCATTTTGGTCTCAAACAATGCTAAAACTTCGTGCGGGTCAACATTCGTAGTCAGTGCTTCGGCTTCTAAGTCCACGCGGTGAAAGACGCTCGGCATATACTTCGACGCCGCAGATTTGGAGGTAAATGGGTAACAAACTCGGGGGGAAGGGAAGAAGAATGGGCAGTAAGGGATTCGAACCCCTGACCCCTTCCGTGTGAAGGAAGTGCGCTACCGCTGCGCTAACTGCCCGAAAGCTTTCTCGATAAACGGTAGTATTATAGCACGGCGAAACAGCGATTGCAACAGCAAACGCAAACTTTTTTGCAGACGGGCCGCCGATGTCAGAAGACAGGGCGGCTTTCTGCTTGACAAAGCGAACGCGAAACGCTTATACTAGGCGTATTCTTTTTTGCTCTGGAGGCAACTCAATTTGGCGTATCAAGTGACACTTATTCGCGGCGACGGCACCGGACCGGAGCTTGTCGAGGCCACCCGGCGGGTCCTCGAAGGTACCGGAGTCGCGTTTGAATGGGACGTAGTCGAGGCAGGCGTTGACATTATGGAGACAGCGGGAACGCCGCTGCCGGACAATGTGCTGGCATCCATTCGCAAAAACAAAGTCGCGCTGAAAGGCCCAATTACAACCCCCATCGGTACCGGGTTTCGGAGCGTCAATGTGGCTTTGCGTAAAGAACTCGATCTCTATGCGTGCATTCGGCCCTGCAAGTCCTATGTCGGCGTTCGGTCCCGCTATACCGATGTTGACTTGGTGATTGTTCGCGAGAACACCGAAGACCTGTATGCCGGGGTCGAATACCCCGTAGACAGTGCCGAAGCTGCCCAGATTATCGGCATGGCGAACGGAAAAATCCGGCAGGACTCCGCGATTTCGATTAAGCCGATTTCCCGGACCGGCTCGCGCCAGATTGTCAAAGCGGCGTTCGACTACGCCATTGAAAATGGCCGCAAAAAAGTGACGGCGGTCGCTAAGGCAAACATCATGAAGTATACCGACGGCCTCTTCTACGAAATGGCCCGCGAAGTCGCTAAAGACTACGAAGGCCGAGTCGAGTACGATGAATGGCTGGTAGACGCCATGTGCATGCAGCTTGTCCAGAAACCCGAAAACTACGATGTCTTGGTCATGGAGAACTTGTACGGCGACATTCTTTCCGATTTGTGCGCTGGCCTTGTCGGCGGCCTCGGTGTTGCCCCCGGCGCAAATATTGGCGTTGATACTGCCTTGTTTGAAGCGACTCATGGCTCCGCGCCCAAGTACAAGAACTTAAACAAGGTCAACCCGACCGCGATGATCTTGTCTGGGATGCTAATGCTCAAATATCTGAAAGAAGACGCCGCCGCCGCGAAGCTTGAGAAAGCCGTCGCCGACGTCATCGCCGAGGGCAAAAACGTCACTTACGACATGAAAGCCGACCGCAACGACCCGACCGCAGTAGGAACCGCCGAGATGGCCGACGCCATCATCGCCAAAATGCAGGCGGCGTAAACAAAGAAGCAAAGCGCAACGAAAAGGCTGAACCTATGGCAATCGCAGAACGAGAAATCGCAGCATCGGCGCAAAACGCGGAATTCCTCATGGAAGGGGAAATTGTCGTCATGCCGCCCATCGGGAACTTGCATTGCGGGATTGTGACAGTCGCAAGCGCAGTTTTGCGCGATGTGTTCGGTTCCGGCTTCTTTGTTCGCGAGGAAAAGCCGTTTGATGTCGGAAACGCGACCGATCCGCAGCCTGATATCGCTGTAATTGCCGGGACAATGTGCGATTTTCTGTATCAGGGTATCACGGAAGCGGCATTGATTGTCGAAGTCTCCGATTCGACACTCAGCTACGACCGACGCGAAAAAGTCAGCCAGTATGCCAAAGCAGGCGTCGCCGATTACTGGATCATCAGCTTAGCCCATAGCCCGCCGCAAATGGAAATTCACCGCCAGCCTTTGCCTGACGAAACCCAACGGTATGGGTTCGGCTATGGCGAGACAACCGTGCATCAAAGCAGCGAAGTTGTGCAGCCTTTGTTTGGCCCCGTCGCCGTTTCGGCGCTGCTGCCGTAAATCACAATCAATCATATATCACGAAAAGAGATTTAGACATGGCTTCTGGAAAGAAAAAAGTGAGCGTCATCGGCGCAGGCGCGGTCGGCGCGACCGTAGCGTTCCATGTAGCCCAGCAGGGCTATGCGGACGTGGTCTTACTCGACCTGCCGGACGATTTGACACTGGAGCGGCCCCGCAAAACTGGGTCTATGGCGCTGGGCAAAGCGCTGGACTTGAACCAAGTTGCACCGATTGCTGGCTATGACGGACGGATTACCGGCACGTCGGACTATACGGATACGGCGGGCAGCGATGTGGTCGTGATTACGTCAGGCCGGCCCCGGACACCGGGCATGTCCCGTGAGGATCTGCTCGCTGTCAATGCCGACATTGTCCAGAGCGTCGCGACGCAGGCCGCTGCCGCCAGCCCGGATGCGGTTTATATCGTGGTCTCAAACCCGCTTGACGCCATGTGCCATGTGGCACTCAAAGCCTCGGGCCTGCCGTCTGAACGCGTCATTGGCCAGGCTGGGGTTCTCGACAGCACCCGCTACCGCAGCGCGATTTCTGCCGCAGTCGGCGTCTCGGTGGAAGACGTCCAGGCGTATGTGCTGGGCGGCCACGGCGACCAGATGGTTCCTGTCCGTTCGCTTACCACAGTCGGCGGCATTCCCATCCAAAAATGGGTGGAGCTGGGTAAACTGACCAGCGAACAGCTTCAGAAGATCGAAGATGACACGCGGCAGGGTGGGGGTATTCTGACCGGGCTGATCGGGACAAGCGCCTGGTACGCGCCGGGCGTCGCGACCGCCGAAATGGTGGAAGCGGTGCTTCTAGACCGCAAGCGCATTCTCGCCTGCACCGTGCTTCTGAACGGTGAGTACGGCGTTCATGGCCTTTACTTCGGTGTCCCGACCCTGCTTGGCGCGGGCGGCGTCGAAGCTGTCTACGATCTCATGCAGCTTGCTCCACTCACTGACGTCGAGATTGCAGGCATTAAAGCTTCCGCCACAAAAGTGCAGGAAACCATGGACAGCTTGAAAGCACTCGGCAAACTGTAAACAGCACTCTGAGGAGTATTTATTATGCCGGTCACACTCAAAGACATCGCAGAAAAAACAGGCGTTTCGGCCAGCGTCGTCTCGACCGTGCTGAGCGGGCGGGATAACGGCACATTTGTCAGCGAAAGCACACGTAAAAGAGTGCGCGAAATGGCGGAAGCGCTGCGGTATACGCCTGTCCGGTCTGGCAGGCCGCGCGGGAGCCGCCGCCTGCGGAAGCTGCATACGGAGCAATTTATCGGTATTTGGGACCCGGAGCACTCGTCAAGCAGTGCGTTTCTCATCCAGAACTTGCAGTTTGCGCTGCGTGAATACGCAAAAGCGCAGGGGGCGGAAGCCGAAGATGATTTCGGTCTGCGGCTCCTCACCGTCGAAGACCTGCCACGCCTGGATACGATTGGACTGATGGGAATTATCTCGCTGTCGTCCGCTTTGCTGCCGCGCGAAGCGGCGACCGCCGGTATCCCAAGCGTCATGATTGGCGAAACCGACCACGCACCGCGCGAGATGGTGCAGGTGCATCTCAGTGGCGCGGCGGCGGGACGTCTGCTTGGGGACTATTTGTGGGGTCTCGGGCATCGCCGGGTCGTTTTGCTGGCACCCGGCGCGGCCTCGCGCGTGACCCGCGAGCGTCTGGCCGGAATCCAGTCTGCCTGGACTGCGCTGGGAGCGGACGCTTCGCAGGTCACGCATAATTCTTACGACACGCTGAAGCTGCTGGAAGAGCGGGACCAAATTCGCGTTGCTGTGACACGGTTGTTCAGCCCGGAAATCTTACCGACCGCCCGCCCGACCGCGCTGGTCTGTCACGACGAAAACTGCGCAGCAATCGCCACCCAAACACTTGCCGGAATGGGGATTGCCGTGCCGGGCACAGTCTCGCTGGCAGGCGTTGGGGACACCCCGCGTTTGGCGGAAGCGCTGACCCCGCCGCTCACCACTGTTCGCCCGCCGGTCATGCAGATGGCCCAGGCTGCGATTGCCGCCCTATACCGTCTCCATGATGCTGAGGCTGATGGGCCGCCCCTCAAAACTGACATCAGCCTGCCTGGCCGCCTCGTTCTTCGCGCCTCCTGTGCCGCCCCACCTGCCACTGAGAAGCCGCTATGATTGAGTACGAGCGCCATCCTCACATCCTCGACCCGAAGCAGACCGTGCTTGTCATGGTCGACATGCAGGAGCCGTTTCTTCAAGTCATGCACGACCGCGAGCGGCTCGTCGCCAATGTGCGGCTGCTAGTGCAGACCGCCGTGACTCTGGGGGTTCCTGTTATCCAGACAACGCAGTATGCTGAACGCATGGGCGACGTTGTCCCCGAAATCACGGTGCTATTCTGTGATTTTTCCGCCGCGCGGTCTACTGATAAGCTCTGCTTCTCCTGCGC